>NZ_JAHLQZ010000313.1:0-2979 GCF_018919505.1 Citrobacter sp. S55_ASV_140 | reverse complement strand
CCATCAGGTAGCCGCGACCACGCAGCGTTTTAAACCACGGATGCCCATCTTTACGCTCTGGCAGCTTACGACGCAGGTTCGAGATATGCATGTCGATCGCGCGATCGAAAGGCGTCAGGCGTTTGCCCAGCACTTCCTGGCTCAGATGTTCACGCGAAACCACCTGGCCGAGATGCTGCGCCAGCAAATAGAGCAGGGTGAATTCGGTGCCGGTTAGCTCCAGAGTTTGCCCGTCGAAGCTGGCTTCCTGGCGACCCGGGTTGAGGCTTAACGCATCCACTTCCAGAGTCGGCGAGCCGTTGTCGCTGCTCTGCTGCTGTTCGCTCCAGTGCGAGCGACGCAGAATAGCGCGGATGCGCGCGACCAGTTCGCGGTCGTTAAACGGTTTCGGTAAATAGTCGTCCGCGCCCAGTTCAAGGCCGAGAACGCGATCCAATTCACTGCCGCGAGCGGTCAGCATGATTACGGGGGTCTGGTGTGTCTGGCGAAGCGCTTTCAGTGTATCGATGCCGTTTTTCTTCGGCATCATGACGTCGAGCAAAAGTAAATCGATGCTGTCATCCAGAAGCTCGAGCGCCTGTTCCCCATCATGGGCAACCAGCACATCGAAACCTTCCATTTCGAGCAACTCCTTTAACAGGGAAGTCAGCTCTCGGTCATCATCAACTAACAGGATTTTATTCATTGTTTACGTACCTCCGAGGCAGAAATTACGTCATCAGGCGTCGCTAATCTATGACTTTACGTTGTTTTACACCCCCTGACGCATGTTTGCAGCCCGAATCGTAAACTGTCTCTCGTTGAATCGCGACAGAAAAGATTTTGGGAGCAAGTGATGGGCAAAGTTACCGCTGCCGTCATGGCCTCAACGCTGGCATTCAGTACCTTAAGCCATGCAGCTGAAGTCGTCACAGGCGATCACTGGCACCTGGGTGAAGGCTCCGCGCAACGCAGCGTACAGAGCCACATGTTTGACGGTATCAGTTTAACCGAACATCAACGTCAACAGATGCGAGATTTAATGCAGCAGGCAAGACACGAACAGCCTCCTGTTAATGTTAGCGAAATGGAGACAATGCATCGCCTTGTCACCGCAGAGAAATTTGACGAAAGCGCTGTGCGCGCTCAGGCAGAAAGAATGGCGCAAGAACAGGTTGCCCGCCAGGTTGAAATAGCCAGGATTCGCAACCAGATGTATCGCCTGTTAACGCCCGAGCAGCAAGCGGTTTTAAATGAGAAACATGAACAACGAATGGAGCAACTGCGCGACGTCGCGCACTGGCAAAAAAGCTCATCGTTGAATTTATTGAGTAGTAGCAACTCACGTTCCCAGTAGTAACCCTGTTTTCCTTGCCATAGACACCATCCCTGTCTTCCCCCACATGATGTGGGGGTTTTTTTTGCCCAAAAAACGGTCTCTGATGGGGCGTGCTTGGGTGGCAGGCGAAGGGAGAAGGGATCAGTTATAGACTGTCTGCAGTGGTTCGAATCCGCAGGCGTCTGCTGACTTGTCGCAATCATAAAAACGTTCGGTTTTCGCGGCCGATTCAGGATACCAGTTATCGTTTCCTTCAATCGACACAATCAGATTGCTGAGTATATTCTCTTTCCCTTTACGGCTATACGTCAGGTCAATTTCCTGGCCGTTTGCCAGTTCGTAAGTGCAGTTGACTAATACGCCTTCAGCCAGTTTATTTTTTGCAAAATAAAGTGCAGTGACGAAGCGTTTAATGTCCTTCTGTTGGTGTACTTGAGAATTCCAGCTCCCTTCCCATCCGGATAAGGTAACGGGAGAGGTATAAATATGGTTTTCATAAGTGATGTTTTCTGGCGCTGGGCATTGCATGCTTTCCGTCGCGGCTGCCGCAGAGCCTGAAAGTAGGGCGAGCGTAAGCGCAGTACATATACTATGTTTCATTATTTTTTCCTTTATATTCGCTTGACTTATCTATTACAGAGTGAATAAGTGACCTGCAAGGAAAATATAATAATAAAAGAGTAGTAAAGGCAATATTAATTATGAGTAATTCAGAGGCTGTGCCGATTTTTATTATTATTTAGGTCGTTTGATTTTTAATTGATGCTAAATGATATATATATAAAATGTTTTCTATTATTCACTTTGTTGATAATTGTTTACTCAGGCTGGTGCTAAACGGTTATATCTCATTTTCTACACTTCGCTGTCGTCAGACGATCATCGCTATGAGTTATACTACGCCAAGATGATGGCAGGAGTGTTTATGAATCAAACCTATGGGCGGCTGGTTAGCCGGGCGGCAATCGCGGCGACCGTGATGGCATCGCTGTTACTTTTGATCAAAATTTTTGCGTGGTGGTACACCGGATCGGTCAGTATTCTGGCTGCACTGGTGGATTCTTTGGTGGATATCGCGGCGTCGTTAACCAACCTGTTGGTGGTGCGCTATTCTTTGCAGCCGGCCGATGATGAACATACCTTCGGACATGGTAAAGCGGAATCGCTGGCGGCGCTGGCGCAAAGCATGTTTATTTCCGGTTCGGCGCTGTTTTTATTCCTGACCGGGATTCAGCATCTTATCCAACCCACGCCGATGAAAGATCCCGGTGTCGGGGTGATTGTCACCATCATTGCGTTAGTGTGCACAATCATACTGGTCTCGTTTCAGCGCTGGGTGGTAAAGCGTACGCAAAGTCAGGCAGTTCGGGCGGATATGCTTCATTATCAGTCTGATGTTATGATGAACGGTGCGATTCTCATTGCGCTTGGGCTGGCATGGTACGGCTGGCATCGCGCAGATGCCTTGTTTGCGCTCGGGATTGGCATCTATATTTTATATAGCGCATTACGCATGGGGTATGAGGCGGTACAGTCATTGTTGGATCGCGCCTTACCCGATGAAGAACGTCAGGAAATTATTGATATCGTGACGTCATGGCCGGGAGTCAGCGGCGCTCACGATCTTCGTACGCGGCAGTCAGGGCCGACCCGCTTTATTC
>NZ_JAHLQZ010000312.1:0-2998 GCF_018919505.1 Citrobacter sp. S55_ASV_140 | reverse complement strand
TGCCGCCATTTATCATCTTCCTGCAGGCGCTGATTTCGGTAGAACAAACGCAGCCCGGCCCCGGACGGGATACTGCCGCCACGCAGAAGCAGATCCACCTCGGTATCGCTCGCATCAAATCCCCTAGACCTCAGTTCAGTATCAAGCTGCTGGCGCTGATGATTGCTAATCTGCTGTTTGTACCCTTTCCGCCGCTTCGGTTTTACCAGTCTCAACCTGGCTGTCAGCTCCCGGCGTTCCTTCTGACTCATGCCGTGGAGGTAATCGTGCAGTTCCTTCTCATTCATGGTTTTAATATCGGGCAGCCCCCCCCCTGATTGGTGCAAATTTTCAACAGGGGGACAGTTATTGCCACGAGTCCAAGGGGCGCAAGCGCCCTGGTCGGCTGCCGCCTCCTGAACGTCAACGGCCTTGCGAACCTTTTTCCACTTCACCGCGTGCGTGCAAATCTTGCCCTCTACAATCGGGGACCAGATGCCATAGATACGGATACCGTGATCACCGTAGGCGCTCGGTTCGTCGTTAAGCTCATATGCCGTGCGGACAAGGTGATGTTTGCGGGGCACCAGTACACCGCCCTGCTTCATGATGTAGGTGGCAAAGCAACCCGCATCTGCCGCTGCCAGTACCGCATCCAGACGCGGATTATCCAGTACCGGCGCACCCGCTATGCGTTCGCCCTGCACTCTCGCCGCCTGACCAGCCAGCAAACGCAGCTCTCGGTATGCCTGACGCCCCGGAATACCAAAGAAACGGAACTGCTGGACACGATGCAGTGACGCCCAGGCGGTGACATGCTCGGCGCTGTCACGCAGTGATCTGCCGGTTTCTTTGCTGATTTCTTTAGCCAGCCCGCGCCCGTCGATGTTCTTGCTGATGTATTTGGCGATGTAGCTGGTCGGCGTGCCCTTGCGCGGGTTGATTAGCTCGGACTTGAAGCGCGGCCCGGTATTGGTGCCCAGCTCCTCGCGGTCTTCACGGATGGCAAACTTACGCAGCATCGCAGTGATGGAACGGCGGTCTTTTTTGCGCATGAAGCACAGAAGATGCCAGTGTACTGTGCCGTCATGGTGCGGCTCTGCCACGCGGACGCCATACCAGCGCAGCCCGGCCTTGTGCATGGCCTTGCGGAAAGCGGCGAACGTATCAACCAGATAGTCGCTGCTCTGCCGGACGGTAGCGCTGGTCCACTTCGGATTAGGTCTGCCGTTGTTGAGGGTTGCGTGAAAGCGTGACGGGCAGGTGATGGTATAGAACACCGCGCAGTCTCCGCGCATTTCCGCTATCAGCTCCAGTCCCTTAACACAGGCCATCATTTCATTACGGCGGTGTGCCGGGTTGCTGTTGCTTGCGTTCACCACGTCTTCCATGTCCAGCGTGTCACCGTCTTCGTTGACCAGTTCATGTGAACGGAAGAACTCCAGCGATTTGCGGCGCTGCTCGCGTTTGTGGATCACGGCTTCATAGCTGACATACGGGGACGCTTTCTTGTTGACCAGGCAGACGGCGCGCAGCTGCTCCTCCCGCCACTCGCAGCGCATCTGCCACAATTTGCGATACCACCAGTCCGCGCACAGCATACGCGCCAGCGACGATGGGATCAGTTCATAAGGCACCGGCTTGCGGCGGTGCTTTTTGCGGCGTAACTTCTCAAAGGCAGGCGGGATGACCTCAAGGCGCATGGCTTCTGCAGCAACCCTTTCCCATGCCTGGCGGATTTCTTCTGGTTTAACATCGTCACTGACAAACAGATCACTGTAGGCCGCATCGAGACACATGCTCATATGTGCCGCAACCAGCGTGGAAAGGCGCTTGACCTGCTCCTGATTCATTTCAGGCAGTACCAGCAGCCCCTCCAGCCCATCCTGGCTCGCCATGAATCGGAAAGACGCAGACACCTGGCTGTCCCGCACGCGCTCCAGCCGCTCAAGACAAGGCCTGATTGTTTCGCGCAGATAGCGGGAATAAGCTTTAGCCCTGCCCAGGCTATGGAAGTATTTAATCCGCTCCAGCAAAGGCTTGCTGATATGGGCAGGCATGGCGCTTACATCGGCAATAATCACCAAATCGGGATTAACGCGCTGCTGTTCGCGGGCCATTTTGGCATGGCTAATCAGCCGATCCTGCTCAATTTCACGCTGGACAGGATCGCGGGATTCATTAAAGAAATAGCGTTCCCAAACCTCATCACTCAACGTCTCACGGCGCAGTTGTTCGTGCTCGTTATCCGCAGCGTACAGAGTGATGAGGTTTGAAAGCGCAGACTCCGGCGCAATTTCCGCCGGTTCCAGATACGGGTTAACCGCTTTTTTTGGGTTATTCCATGGAAAGGCCACGGCGGCCTCATTCGAGCCGCCGGTGGTTTGTGCATGATGTAATGTGAATTTACTCACTGCCACGCCCGCACCTCAGTTTCCACCGAGACATCAGGACCAGACGCCAAATCAACACCAAACCAGCCTGCTGATTTTGTGGCGATGATTTCTACTGCAGTTTTACTATCACCGGCAGCCACGCCCATGCTGCGCTTAGCGGTTATACGATGGCGAGTAAAATCACGATAAAGCGAACGGGTCAGAGACGTATCGCTGTTGGACACGATAACCGGATGACCTTCTGATGACCGGCGTTCAAGAATAGACGCCAGATGGTACTGATCATCCTCTGTAAAACCAGCGGTGTGATATCCGTTAAACGTGCCGTCATATGGTGGATCGCAATAGACAACATCACTCGTTTGCAGCAGTGCCAGTGTCTCGTCATAGCTAGCGCAGATAAACGTTGCGCGTTTTGCTTTTTCTGCAAATGCGCGTATTTCGTTTTCAGGGAAGTACGGCTTTTTATAATTACCGTAAGGAACATTAAAATAACCGTCCAAATTATAGCGACACAGTCCGCGATAACCATGGCGATTTAAATATAAGAAATACAATGCGCGTTCAATTTCGCCACCATGGCGCAAGTTAAACTCCTGTCTCGTCTTATAATATGCCTCTGG
>NZ_JAHLQZ010000311.1:0-3028 GCF_018919505.1 Citrobacter sp. S55_ASV_140 | reverse complement strand
CGTTTACTCACGCCTCGACATGCCCCGCCGGAAAAGCGATTGCCGCTAAAGTTATGATGGGTGGCGATTTAGCCATGGATATCGTCAATACCCGTTATATGGTCTCTTTTGGCCATAACCTCTATGAAGGTATTGAAGTCGCCGACACCCATGAACTGATGACCGCGCAGGAAAAGGGCGCGAAAATGGTCAGCTTTGATCCCCGTTTATCCGTCTTCTCCAGCAAAGCGGATGAATGGCATGCGCTTAAGCCTGGCGGCGACCTACCGGTGCTGATGGCCATGTGTCACGTCATGATCAAAGAAAAGCTGTATGACGCAGACTTTGTTACACGCTACACCACAGGGTTTGACCAACTGGCTGAGGCGGTCCAGGAGACCACGCCGGAATGGGCGCAAAAGCTCGCTGATGTGCCTGCCGATGTGATTATCCGGGTCACCCGCGAAATGGCCGCCTGCGCCCCTCACGCCATTGTCAGTCCGGGTCATCGTGCGACGTTTTCGCAAGAAGAAATTGATATGCGGCGCATGATTTTCACCCTCAATGTGTTACTTGGAAATATTGAGCGTGAGGGTGGGCTGTATCAGAAAAAAGCGGCGGCAACGTACAATAAGCTGGCCGGAGAGAAAGTCGCTCCCGTGCTGGCAAAACCCGATGCCAAATTACCCAAGCCAACGGCGCAGCGTATCGATCTGGTGGCCCCGCAGTTCAAGTACATCGCGGCCGGCGGCGGCGTAGTGCAAAGCATTATTGATGCCGTCTTAAAGCAAACGCCGTATCCGGTGAAGGGATGGATCATGTCCCGACACAACCCTTTCCAGACAGTGACCTGTCGACCAGACCTGGTCAAGACCGTTGAACAGCTCGACCTGGTGGTTAGCTGCGATGTCTATTTAAGCGAAAGCGCGGCGTATGCCGATTATCTTTTGCCTGAATGTACTTACCTTGAGCGCGATGAAGAAGTTTCTGATATGTCGGGCCTGAATCCAGCCTATGTCTTGCGTCAGCAGGTGGTTGAGCCTATCGGTGACGCGCGTCCGAGCTGGCAAATCTGGAAAGAACTGGCTGTTCAGTTAGGCCTTGGGCAATTCTACCCATGGCAGGATATGCAAACGCGCCAGCTGTATCAGCTTAATGGCGATCATGCGTTATCTGCTGAGCTGCGTCAGAAAGGGTATCGCGAGTGGGGCGTTCCGCTATTGCTGCGCGAACCCGAAGCGGTGCGTCAGTTTGTGGCACGCTATCCGGGCGCGGTAGCGGTTGATAGCGACGGCACTTATGGTGAGCAGCTGCGTTTTAAATCCCCGTCAGGAAAAATCGAACTCTACTCTGCCGAGCTGGAAACACTCCTGCCAGGCTACGGTGTTCCTCGCGCCCGCAATTTTGCGCTCAAAGGCGACAATGAACTCTATTTTATTCAGGGGAAAGTGGCGGTTCATACCAATGGCGCAACGCAATATGTGCCACTGCTGAGTGAGCTGATGTGGGACAACGCGGTGTGGATCCACCCGCAAACGGCCCGTGAAAAAGGCATCAAAAGCGGCGATGACATCTGGCTGGAAAATGCAACCGGTAAGGAAAAAGGCAAAGCGTTGGTCACCGCCGGTATTCGACCCGATACGCTATTCGTCTATATGGGATTTGGCGCCAAGGCAGGAGCCAAAACAGCCGCGACGACGCACGGTATTCATTGCGGTAATTTGCTTCCGCATGTCACCAGTCCGGTGTCAGGTACGGTGGTCCACACCGCTGGCGTTACGCTTCGTCGGGCATGAGAAAGGAGTACATCATGAATCAATCAACAAACCCTTATGTCATGCTGCATGACGAAAAACGCTGCATTGGTTGTCAGGCGTGTACGGTTGCCTGCAAGGTACTGAATGACGTGCCTGAAGGTTTTAGCCGCTTACAGGTGCAGATCCGTTCACCGGAACATGAACCCGAGGCGCTTTCCCATTTCCAGTTTGTTCGTGTTTCTTGCCAGCATTGTGAAGATGCGCCGTGCGTCAGCGTTTGTCCAACCGGTGCGTCATTCCGCGATGAAAACGGCATTGTGCAGGTGGATAAGTCCCGCTGTATTGGCTGTGACTACTGCGTCGCTGCTTGTCCGTTCCATGTGCGCTACCTCAATCCGCAAACGGGAATCGCAGACAAATGTAATTTCTGCGCGGATACCCGTCTGGATGTTGAACAGTCGCCCGCCTGCGTTTCCGTTTGTCCGACGGATGCGTTGAAGTTTGGTCGTCGCGATGACCCGGAAATCCAGCACTGGATCAATCAAAAAGAGGTTTATCGCCAGCAGGATACGCGTAGTGGCCCGGTGAGTGTTTATCGGCGTAAAGAGATCCATCAGGAGGGTAAATTATGAATTCTATCTGGGGAGCGGAACTTAACTATGCGCCGGACTACTGGCCGCTGTGGCTCATTTATGCGGGCGTTATTGTTGTGCTGATGATTGCAGGGCTGATCACGCACGCGCTGTTACGTCGGATGCTGGCGCCAAAAACGGTAACCGGAGAGGAGCACCGGGAGTACCTCTATTCGCTGGCTGTTCGCCGTTGGCACTGGGGAAATGCGCTGCTCTTTATTCTGCTTTTGCTGAGCGGCCTGTTTGGCCACTTCTCTGTCGGACCGGTAGCGTTGATGGTGCAGGTACATACCTGGTGCGGCTTCGCATTGCTGGCCTTCTGGATTGGCTTTGTGTTAATAAACGCAACCAGCGGCAACGGCTGCCATTATCGCGTGAAGTTAAACGGGTTGATATCACGCTGCCTGCTGCAAACGCGTTTTTATCTGTATGGCATCATGAAAGGCGAGCCGCACCCGTTTGCCGCAACGGCAAAGGATAAATTTAACCCACTGCAACAACTGGCCTACCTGGCCATTATGTACGCGCTGGTTCCGCTGTTGATCATCACCGGGTTGTTATGCCTCTACCCGCAGGTGTCAGGGGCGGGGCCGATAATGCTGGTGCTGCATATGGCGCTAGCGATTGTCGGCTTACTGTTCATCTGCGCACATATTTACC
>NZ_JAHLQZ010000310.1:0-3035 GCF_018919505.1 Citrobacter sp. S55_ASV_140 | reverse complement strand
GCATCCACACTTTGCATTAAATTCAATTGCATCCAGTTAAAATCATTTTTGCGAATATTGCCATCAGTATAATCAGCCGCAAGGGCTTGCGTGCAGCTGATAGCAAATACAGTACCCAGAACTGTTTTTTTAAGCATTGATATATTTTTCTTCAGCATTTTCAATTCCTTTGAGTAAGGTTGTGAGTCGCCCCACCCGATAAAGGGTGTGGCGGCTGGCTATCTAATTAAGGAGGTAAGCGTTATTACTGTATTTATTTACGTTTGAGTTTGAGTGTCCCCATCAGCATGACGAAGATAATTAAATACAACACCGGTATTGCATACATAATTTTCTGCAGTCCCATCGTTTTTTCCATCAGGGCGCTGATCGCCGGACTAAACATGGCCCCGGCACTACCACTAATTAAAATATATGAAACGTTCTGACTACTCGCGCGCTTCACAAAAGAAACACCATAAGCAATAAAGGAGTTATACAATGCCGCACAGACAAACCCATAACTGTAGGCAAGATAATCAAGCCCAGAGATCTGTTCTTTGGTAACGATAATGGTGGTAATCACACACGCCAGCAGAATAATACTGAGCAGGAAATAATGGATCTTCACCCGGGCAACAATCACGGTAGAGACTAACGCCCCCACCAGCGCAGCCCCCCAGTATTGGGTAATAATATTCCCGGCCTCTTCAAACGGAATACCAAACTTGTTCTTCACAAATAACGGTGCCCAGGTGAGGAAGGTGTACAGCGCCAGCATGCCTAAAAACAGACCTATACCGCCGCTAATAATCCCAGGATTCCACTCTGATTTCACTGCGTCTGTGCGATCCGCCTCAGGAGCCGTTTCACAGGCATTGAAGCGGGTTAGCATCACAACTCCCAGCGTGAGTAAGGCCACTATGCCAACGCTAAGGTAGCTATAACTCCACGACATATTATGCGTCAGGGCAAAGGTAGTGATCAGCGGAAAAACCACGCCCGCGACGTTAAAGGTGGCATCCTGTACCACCAGCATTGTGCTCTGAATGCGATCCTGCCAAACCGAAACCACGATCGTTCCCGCCACGCACAGGCCAATCCCCCCACAGAATCCCACTAAGGCCATGGCGACCATCACCGGCCATAAGCCGGGGCTTACGTGCATCGCCAGCGCGCAGAGGAACACTATCGAGTAGATAATGAGCGTCATACGCTTCACACCAATTTTTTCTATCAGGAAAAAGGCGGCGATAGTCCCGGCTAATGCTCCGCCATTGAGTAACGAAAATATCGAGGCGACAGTATTTACATCGGCACTGTAGCGTACTGCAATCGGTTCAATCAGCATGCCGAACTGACTGGCAAACCCTGCCATTATAAAATTTGCCAGAAAACTAATCAGCGTAAGTGCTATTTTATTCTTCATATAATGCCATCTCTGATTGGTTCAATTAGAAGTCAGGGCTAAGCCGTAACGGCAGTATTTAGCGCCAGCTCAATCATATTTTTAAAGGTTAACTGTCGTTCTTCTGCCGTCGTTTCTTCTCCTGTCAGGCAATGATCGGATACGGTTAAAATAGCCAGTGCTTCAATACTAAACTGATGCGCCAGGGCATAGAGTCCTGCCACTTCCATATCCACCCCCAGTACACCGAAGTTTTCCAGTGCCGGAATTAAATTTTCGTCAGGGTCATAATAAAGATCGCCACTGAAGACGTTACCGACCTTAATATCGATTCCGGCCTTTTGTGCCAACGTCCACGCCTGCTGTAATAGTGGAAAATGCGCAGACGTCGCCATTGCGTAGCCCGCGCTACGTTTTAAATTTGTAACGGAATCCGTTCCGGCAGCGACGGCAAGGATAATATCGCGCATTTTGACATGATGTTGTGTCGCCCCCATGCTACCGATGCGAATAATTCTCTGCACGCCAAAATCATGTACCAGTTCATGGGCATAAAGCGTCATTGAAGGAATGCCCATTCCGTGCCCCATTACCGAAACGGGTTGTCCAAAATAAAGACCGGTATAGCCCAACATATTGCGCACATTGGTAACTTCGCGGTAATCCATTAAATAGTTTTCGGCAATAAATTTCGCGCGTAGCGGATCGCCCGGCATAATCACAGTTGGCGCAAAATCACCCGGTTTAGCATTAATATGTGCAGTCATAACAATTCCTGAATTATGGGTATTGAAAATATGCAGGGATTGTAACCAGACGTTTGCAGGGGATTGAGGACAAAAGTCCTGCTCAGAGGATCGGCCTCTCATTTCTGAGAGTTAGTGTTGCAGTCTTGTGGCTCAGCGGAAAACCGCGCCCCCGGCACAGTCGCTCGGAGGTATCACAAAACAAGCCTCTGCGAAAGGTCAAAGTCGAGGTGTCGATCTCGTTTTGCATCAATGTTAAACTCGCACACTTTCTATTAGACCTTTCTTAATTATGATAAAGCTACTTTCACGCTACATTTCCGTAGGGATTGTAAACACGGCATTACATTGGGCGGTGTTCGGCATCATGGTATACATCATGAAAAATGACCAGGCCGTGAGCAACGTGGTGGCGTTTTTGATAGCTGTGACATTTTCATTTTTTGCCAACGCAAAATTTACATTTAGTGCAAAAGCCACCAGCCGAGGGTATGTGCTATTTGTTGGATTTATGGGGCTACTGAGCTTTATCTCTGGTCAGGTATCCGATCACTACAACATTTCCCCTCTCATAACGTTGATAGAGTTCTCCTGTATCAGCCTGGTATGTGGCTTCTTATACTCAAGGTTCATTGTTTTTAGGGATCCGAAATGAAAATCTCTCTGATTGTGCCGGTGTTCAATGAAGAAGATACTATACCTATTTTCTACAACACGGTGCGTGGGCATGAAGAACTAAAAAAATATGATGTCGAAATCGTGTTTATCAACGACGGTAGCAAAGACGCTACAGAATCCATCATTAATGCTCTCGCCGTATCTGATAAGCTCGTCGTCCCCATTTCATTTACGCGCAACTTTGGAAAAGAACCAGCAATTTTTGCAGGCCTTGAGCGTTCCTC
>NZ_JAHLQZ010000030.1:0-36412 GCF_018919505.1 Citrobacter sp. S55_ASV_140 | reverse complement strand
ACCGTCAACAAACTTGGTCAGCGCAGGCATGGTCAGCGTCGGACGCATGATCAAAATCCCTACCGCCAGGCCAACAATGGTGCCGATTTTCAGGAAAGTAGAGAGATAATCACGCGGGGCCAGCAACAGCCATACCGGCAGCACGGCAGCGACAAAACCGTAGCCCACCAGCATCCACGTCAGTTGTACGCCGGTAAAGTCAAAATACGGTGCCCAGGTCGGACTTTCGGCCACCCAACCGCCGGAAATAATGGCAAACACCAGGAATACCAGACCGATGACCGACACTTCGCCAATGCGGCCCGGACGCAGATAACGCAGGTAGATCCCCATAAAGATCGCCAGCGGAATGGTAAACGCGACGGTGTAGGTTCCCCACGGGCTGTGGGTCAGCGCTTTCACGACGATCATCGCCAGTACCGCGAGGATAATCACCATGATCATAAAACAGGCTACCAGCGCAATAACGCCCGCCGTTGGGCCCATCTCTTCTTTCACCAGTTCGCCAAGGGAACGACCATCGCGACGGGTAGAAACAAACAGCACCATGAAGTCCTGCACAGCCCCCGCGAGTACCACCCCGGCAAGCAGCCAGATCATACCCGGCAGATAACCCATTTGTGCCGCCAGTACCGGTCCGACTAACGGACCCGCCCCGGCAATCGCCGCAAAATGGTGACCGAACAGCACTTTTTTATCGGTAGGAACATAATCCAGACCGTCGTTATGGCGCACAGCTGGCGTCATACGCGTCGGGTCCAGCGCCAGCACATTTTTCGCAATGTACAGGCCATAGAAACGGTAAGCGATAAGGTAGACACAGACCGACGCCACGACTATCCACAACGCGTTGATCTGTTCACCACGGTTTAATGCGATATAGCCGAGGGCAAATGCTCCCATCACGGAGAGCACTGTCCAGACGAGGTACTTCCCTGATTTATTCATATTGATTATCCGTTGTCCAGGTCAGAGAGATGTTACATTTTGTTTCTATAACATCTTTTCTGAATTTAACAACATGACAACCATACAAACCCGAAGTATCACTGAGTTTTTACATTGCAGTGTTAACTAGATCACTTCATTTACCTGTTAACCCTGCAATTTCATTTTACTTTGTCGGGCGACTTCACCCCATCACTGCAGTACCTAATCGGCAGGTACAACAGCGTCGTCCTTGCTCATCAAAGATGACGATTTCCCAGCTTTGATTCTGCCGTCCAAGATGCAGCGGCTGACAAACGCCGCGCACTTTGCCCTGCGAAACCGCCCGATGGTGCGTGGCGTTCAGTTCTGTACCGACTACACACTGCCCGTCGCGGGTCATCAGATAACCCGCCATTGAACCCAACGTTTCGGCCAGTGCCGCCGACGCGCCGCCGTGCAGCAAACCAAACGGCTGATGCGTGCGGGTATCAACCGGCATTTCGGCCTCCAGCACATCATCGCCCAGTCGGGTATAAAGGATACCTAAGTGCGCGACCATGGTGTTGTGGCTGGTGGCATTTAATTCATCCAGCGTGAGATGGCGTTTCCAGATCATCATCATGCTCCCAGCGTTGAGCCGCCATCCACCACGATATCCTGTAGCGTAATGTGGCTGGCAAGGTCGGAGGCGAGGAATAAAATGGTGTTGGCGATCTCCTGCGGTCGGGCGATTTTCCCCAACGGGATACCAAGCTTAAACTGTTCGCCAAACCCGCGAATACGCTGCTGCTCCGCGTCATCACTGACCCATAACGTGCGCTGCATGTCAGTATCGGTCGAGCCTGGCGAAACCACATTACAGCGCACACCGCTGCCCGCCAGTTCCAGTCCGACGGTGAGCGCCAGGCTTTTTAGCGCGGCTTTTGACGCCCCATAAGCACTCATGCCGATCCGCGGCGTGTGCGCCGCATCTGAGGCGACGGTCACGATCGCCCCGCCCTGCTGGCGACGAAACTGCGCCATCGTCTGCTGCAACAAATTGAACGCGCCGCCAACGTTAACGGCAAACGTCTGCTGCCACTCTTCAACGCTCAGTGCGTCAGTGGCCCCCATGCGCAGAATACCGGCGGCATTGACCAACACATCCAGCCGCTCGCACGCTTTAAGGACACGCTGGCACACCTCAGCCACCTGCCCGGCATCGGCCACATTCAGCACTTCGGTCGCAAACGGGTAGTTATCCTGAGGAAATTCGCGATCGAAGCCAGTCACCTGCGCGCCGGCTTTCACAAATGCCAGTGCCGTAGTGTAGCCAATGCCTTTACCCGCGCCGGTCACCCAGATGGTTTTCCCGGTAAAATCAAATCCGGCCATCAGTTCACCTCGCGGGAGAGTAGCTTCCACCAGGCGTCTATGGTCGGGTTTTTCGCCAGCATCACGAAATCAATATCGCCATGAACTTTACGCCAGCGCGCCGCCAGCGCCATCATGCGCACGGAATCCAGCCCGTAGTCGATCAGGTTTTCGTCATCCATTGGCTCCTCGGACTCATCCAACAGCGGCAGAATCACGCTGCGCAGCGCCTCTTTACTCGCCGGAACCGGCGTTGGCAAAAGTTCCTGGGTCATCACCACCCGACCGGAACGTCCCGCCACGTATTTCAGCGACATCAGGTGTTCTTCACGGCTGAAGTCCGCCAGCGCATCGGCGACCATAAACGGCTTGATATCGCGCATGAACGCGTCAGTCGCAGTGGTCATGCAGCCAATATGGGCATACACACCGGTAATAATCAGTTGATTTCGGCCAGTATCTTTAAGCATCTGCTCCAGCGGAGAGCGATGAAATGCGCTGTAACGCCATTTCACCAGGATGGTATCCGCCTCATCGGGAGCCAGCGCATCAACGATCTTTTGCTGTTCCGGCGAACGCGTCAGGCCTGGTCCCCACATATCATTCAGCAGGGCGCGGTCTTCATCGCTCTGTTCTTTGGGTTGCGCGGTGTAATACACCGGAATGTTGTGCTCTTTGCAGAACTGACGCAGTGCGGCAATGTTAGCCACCACTTGCGCCATCATCGGGCAGTTATCCCCCCAAAAGCCGATAAAATAGTCCTGCATGTCGTGGATCAGCAGCGCGGCGCGTTCAGGTTCAAACGTCCAGTCGACTTTATTGGCTGGAACATCAAGCGCCGTAGGCAGTGCATAAGCCTGCAGTTTAGGAATTGCCATCTCTTTTTCTCCTTCAGGCCAGTGAACGTGACGCCAGCCACTGACGTAATTGTTTTTTATCCACTTTACCGACCGGGGTTAGCGGGAGTGACTCAACGCACTCCACACGGTCAGGTAATTTGAATTCCGCCACGCCCTGGTCACGCAGGAAACGGCGCGCCTGCACCGCGCGCAGCGGCTCTTTCACCACCAGCCATGCACAGCTTTTCTCGCCCATCAGTTCGTCATCCATACTGACCAGAGCGGCATGGATCACCGATGGGTGGCGTAACAGTAGGTTTTCAATTTCTTCTGCTGCGATCTTCTCGCCACCCCGGTTGATCTGATCCTTCTCACGCCCTTGTACGGTGATATAGCCATCCTGATCGATAGCGATCAGATCGCCGGAGCAGTAAAAACCGTTGGCGTCAAAGGCGCTGGCATTGTGCTCCGGGCTGTTGAAGTAACCCCGGAAGGTGTACGGACCTCGCGTCATCAGGCGGCCCGTTTCGCCCTGCGCCAGGGGATTACCATCAGCATCGGCGACCCAGACTTCATCATCCGGGCACATCGGTCGTCCCTGGGTATTGATGATGCGCTCAGGGCTGTCGTCCAGACGGGTGTAGTTCACCAGCCCTTCCGCCATGCCAAAAACCTGCTGCAACTGGCAGCCAATCTCCGCCGGAATACGCGCCGCAAGCGAGGCGGAAAGCCGTGCCCCACCGACCTGCAGCAGCGTCAGCGAAGCCAATTGCGCATTGCTCCCCCACTCCGCAATCGCCTGCAGCCACAGGCTCACCGCCGGCGGCACCAGCGCCGTGACGTTAACCTGATGCTGTTCAATCAGCGGGAAGCACAGGGTTGCGCTCGGGTCAGCCGCCAGAACCACGGTGCCGCCAGCCAGGAACACGCCAAGCGAACCAGGCGAACTCATGGCGTAGTTATGCGCCGCCGGGATCGCGCACAGATAGCGCGTTTCCCTAGTGAAGCGGCAGATCTCATTACTGCGACGCACGCTGTAGTAGTAATCGTTATGGGTACGAGGAATAAGCTTCGGCGTCCCGGTGGTACCGCCAGAAAGCTGGAAGTACGCCACTTCATCAGCAGGCGATGGCGTCGCGGTAAAATCAGCCGCAGGCTGGTCTATCGCCATTTGCAGGTTATGTTCGCCTTCATCATTGCGCAGTTGCACCACGCGCACTGAATTGTGTTCAGCCACAAAGGTATTGAGAAAATCTTCCCCGCTAAACAGCGCATGCTGGCGATCGGCGATCAGTAACGCGGGTGCGATCTGTTTAGCATAAGCATTGAGTTCGTTACGCTGATGGCTAAACAGCGCCAGCACCGGAGCGACGCCCAGCTTGAGCAGCGCAAAGAAGGTGATATACAGCTCCGCCACATTGCCCAACTGCACCAGCGCGGTTTCGCCAGGTTTGATTCCCTGACGACGCAGGCTGCAGGCGAGATTGTCAGTCGCCTGATTCAACTGGCGATAGCTCAGATGGCGTTCACCATCAATGACCGCCGTATGGTCGCTCTCGGCGTGACGGGTCAGAATGTCGGTCAGCGGCAAATCCTGCCAGTAGCCTTTTTCACGGTAACGGCGGGCAAACTCCTCCGGCCAACGGGTGAAAGGAATACTCATCATGACTCCTTAATGCAGTCCAAAAACATTCAACATGGTGGCAAGCTTGGCTCCCGTTTCACGCCATTCCGCAACCGGAGAAGACGCAGGCACAATACCGGCACCGGCAAAGAAACGAACCTGATTACGCAGCAGCTTCGCGCAGCGGATCGTCACCACCCATTCGCCATTACCTTCAGCATCACACCAGCCGACGATGCCGCCGAACAAGTCGCGATCGAACGGCTCCAGCTCGGCGATAATGTTGCGCGCAACCTGATGCGGGAAACCGCTCAGCGCAGGCGTCGGATGCAACAGGCACGCCAGCGTCAGCGCGTTTTCCTCTGCGTTGGCTTTTCCTTCAAACGGCGTGCCGAGGTGCCAGAGCGTAGGCGTAGTGACCAGTTGCGGAGAGGAAGGGAGTTGCAATTCACTGCTGCGATCGCGCAACACGGCTTTCATCGCCTGCGTCACCAGGTCGTGCTCATGGCGATCCTTCTCAGATGCCAGCAGGCGGATCCCCGCTTCCCTGTCCAGCACATCATCAGGCTGACGGCGCGCCGAACCGGCCAGCGGCAGCGAGCTAAAACGATCGCCTTCTTTGCTCAACAGCAGTTCCGGGCTGGCGCCAAGCAATACGCCACCGTCTTCAATGGGGACATGGAAGTTGTAACTCGCCGGATTTTGCGCCACCAGACGCTCCAGCAGCGCACCGCTGTCAATGTTGGCATCGGTGGTGATATCGATCAGACGTGACAACACCACTTTGTCGACTTCCGGCGTGGCCGTCAGCGCAGCCGCCCGGGCAACCATCTCTTCAAAAAAGTCCTGTTCCGGAATCGATTTACGCTCAACGACGTTTAATGACTGATGCCGGGTAAAGTAACGTGATGATTGCTGCTTTGCCGTGCGAGAGAAGCTCTGCCACGATTGGGGAATAAACAGCGATGATGGCTGGCGGGTATCGAAAGGAATTGCCCCGACCATAATGGGGTTAGCGATGCCCTGCGATTTGGCATCAGCAAACAGCGCGTGCATTTTGTGTTGGAAAGGGCTGTCTGGCGAATCGCCATCAATTGCCGGTTCCGCATAGCGGGCGAAGCATCCTGACGTCGTAAAACTACGATACGGCGACATAAAGAAAAAACTGTCGGGAGCGAGCGTCGGCATAGTCTGCGTTTTTTCCTCGGCCAGTGACATATCCATATCATCCTCCAAAAATGATAAAGGCTCTAATAATGATTATCATTTATATTTTCGGTCGCTAACCTAAAAGCAAAGCGGCTGTATGTCAACTCTTGTGGCAGCACAATGTGCGACTTTGGCTTGCATCCTCGCTCGCTAACAATGAAAATGAGAAGCATTAACCATACTGATAACAGGAAGCTGATTCGTGAGTCTCCCCTCTTTTCGTCGCACCGTGCTTTTACTGACTGGTTTGTTTATTTCAGGAATTTCTTTAGGTCACGCCGCCGACTGGCCGCGTCAGATCACCGACAGCCGTGGCACGCATACGCTGGAGCATAAGCCGCAGCGCATTGTCTCCACCAGCGTCACCCTTACCGGCTCGCTGCTGGCGATTGATGCCCCGGTCATCGCCAGCGGCGCCACCACGCCGAACAACCGCATTGGCGATGCGCAGGGCTTTTTACGTCAATGGAGCGACGTGGCCAGGGAACGCAAACTCAGCCGTCTGTACATCGGCGAACCAAGTGCGGAAGCCGTCGCGGCACAAATGCCGGATCTGATTCTGGTAAGCGCCACCGGCGGCGACTCCGCCCTCGCGCTATACGATCAGTTGTCCACCATTGCGCCCACGCTTATCATCAACTACGACGACAAAAGCTGGCAGACGCTGCTGACGCAACTGGGTGAAATTACCGGTCAGGAGACGCAGGCAGCCGCGCGAATTGCCGAATTTGATAAGCAACTGCAAGCGGTTAAGCAACGGATCACCCTACCGCCACAGCCGGTCAACGCGCTGGTCTATACCGCGGCGGCGCACAGCGCCAATCTTTGGACGCCTGAGTCGGCACAGGGCAAGCTGATGGAACAGTTAGGCTTCACGCTGGCGCCGCTACCTGCCGGTTTGCACACCAGCCAGAGCCAGGGCAAACGCCACGATATCATCCAGCTTGGCGGTGAAAATCTGGCGGCTGGCCTGAACGGCGAAGCGCTGTTCCTGTTTGCTGGCGACAGCAAAGATGCCGACGCCATTTATGCCAATCCGCTTCTGGCGCATCTGCCAGCCGTGCAGAATAAACGTGTTTACGCCCTGGGCACGGAAACCTTCCGTCTCGACTACTACAGCGCGACGCTGCTGTTGCAACGTCTGTCAGCTCTCTTTTAATCGCCAGCGCCGGATGCGGCTAACGCCCTATCCGGCCCGTCAGGTATTCACAGGCATTTGCCGGAATCGACGTAATTCCCCCAGCAACAACAGCAGTAGCAGACCGACAATCACCAGCCCAAATCCACTTACGCTTGCCGAGGCGACCGGCGTCATCATCGCACCCAAACCACCTAACAACGCCGCGCCAATCGCGTCCCCGGTGACGTTCTGCGCCGTCCACAAACCGTTAATTCGCCCGAGCATCGCTTCTGGCGTCTGCGTCTGTAACAGGGTGTACTGCAACAAAGAGCTAACCGCACTTAACCAACCGAACAGCGCCAGGCAGACAACCCCAAGCTCCCAGACCGGCATCAACCCAAACAGACCGATAGCCAGGAATGAAGCCACGGTAGAACCCAGCATGATCAATCCCGGACGAACGCTGTGCGCCAGCTGTCCGCTGGTCAAAGCGCCCACCGCCGCGCCAAGAGGAATGGCCGCATACAACAAACCAATTTGCGCGCTCGACATCTGCCAGTTAATCGCCAGCGCCGGATACAGCACCCGCACGGCGCTCGCCATGGTCAACAGGCCGCCGAGCAGCGCAATGCCGCCAATCAGCGGACTGGCGAGCAAAAAGCGAAATGCTGCCAGCAGCGATTTCAGCGGATGCTCGCGCGGCTGCGGCGGTGGAGGTAACGCGGGAAGGCTCAATAAAGGCAGTAAGGTTATGAACGTGCCTGCCGCCGCCAGGCCGTAGTTCCAGGCCACGCCACCGGTCGCCAGCAGTACCCCACCAAGCATCGGCGAAATGACCGAACCCAAACGCACCGTCAGCATGGTAATCGCCCCGGCCTGCATCAAATTCTCCCTCCCGACCAACGCCGGCGTTGCTGCCAGCAAAGCCGTCACGCCCAGCGAGGCAAAGAAACCGTCCCATAAGCCAAGCAGATAAATCGCCAGTAACGACGGTTCGGGCAGCAGCGCATTCAGACACAAACCAATAAAGCCGACGCCACAGGTTCCACGCGCCAACAGGATCACTTTTTTACGCTCATAGCGGTCGGCCAGTACGCCGCCAACCATCAGGCCAATAAACATTGCGCTACCGGTCAACGTCACCGATAAACCCACTTGCCAGGTCGACTGGGTCATCATCTGGATCTGTACCGGAACCGCCACACCGAGTAGCCCCAAAGAGACAATGGAAATAAAACGAGCGAGGAAGACGGCGCGAAATGCAGGGTGGGTCTTTAACAGGCTGAGATTAAGCAGCCAGGATTGTCGATTCATTACAGAGCCTTACCAGGTACTTTTTCAATATCCATTCGATGGCTGCACATGCTAACATATCCAAATAAGATCGATAACGATAATTACTATCATTATCAGGGAAGTTGATATGTCATGCTCTGTTTCCGCGACACGCGCTTTCGCCGTGCCCGGACTATTGTTATTACTTGTTCTCACCACGGTATTAAGTCTGGTTATTGGCGCAAAATCGCTACCTGCATCCGTGGTGCTGGATGCACTCACCGGCAGTTGCCAAAGCGCGGATTGCACCATCGTGCTGGACGCGCGACTGCCACGTACGCTGGCAGGACTGCTCGCCGGCGGCGCGCTGGGTCTGGCGGGCGCCTTAATGCAAACGCTCACGCGTAACCCGCTCGCCGATCCGGGGATCCTTGGCGTTAATTCTGGCGCCAGCTTCGCCATCGTGCTGGGCGCGTCGCTGTTCGGTTTCTCTTCCCCACAGGAACAATTGCTGATAGCTTTTTCCGGGGCGCTGATCGCCTCGCTGATTGTGGCGTTTACCGGTAGCCAGGGCGGCGGGCAGCTCAGTCCGGTACGACTGACGCTGGCGGGCGTTGCACTGGGTGCAGTGCTCGAGGGGCTATCCACCGGCATCGCCCTACTCAACCCGGACGTCTACGATCAGTTGCGATTCTGGCAGGCCGGTTCGCTGGATATCCGCAGTCTGCAAACGCTGAAGGTGGTGCTGGTGCCGGTATTGATTGCCGCGGCTGCCGCATTGTTTCTCAGCCGCGCCCTGAATAGCCTGAGTCTTGGTAGCGACACCGCTACCGCGCTGGGCAGTAAAGTCGCCCGCACGCAGTTTATTGGCCTGCTGGTGATTACCGTCCTGTGCGGCAGCGCGACCGCAATTGTCGGTCCTATCGCCTTTATCGGCCTGATGATGCCGCATATGGCGCGCTGGCTGGTGGGGGCGGATCACCGCTGGTCACTGCCCGTTACCCTTCTTGCGACCCCCTCTCTGCTGTTAATTGCCGATATCATCGGTCGCCTGATTGTCCCCGGCGAGCTACGTGTTTCGGTGGTCAGCGCGTTTATCGGCGCGCCGGTGCTTATCTTTCTGGTTCGCCGTAAATCGCGCGGGGGTGGCACATGATGCACCTCTCCCGTCGTCTGGTCATCAGCAGCCTGCTGCTGGTTGTAGGCTGTCTCGCCGTTGGGTTGTGGAGCCTGCGTAGCGGCGTCGTTACGCTGGAAACTCAGCAAATTATTGCCGCTCTGTTCGGCGATGCGCCGCGCAGTATCACGCTGGTGGTCACCGAATGGCGTTTGCCGCGCGTGCTCATGGCGTTATTGATTGGCGCGGCGCTCGGCGTGAGCGGCGCAATATTTCAGTCGCTGATGCGCAACCCGCTGGGCAGCCCGGATGTGATGGGTTTCAATACCGGTGCCTGGAGCGGTGTACTGGTGGCAATGGTGCTGTTTGGACAGCATCTCACCGCTATCGCGCTGGCGGCTATGCTGGGTGGGATCCTGACTTCACTGGTGGTCTGGGCGCTCGCCTGGCGCAACGGCATCGACACCTTCCGGCTGATTATTATCGGTATCGGCATACGCGCTATGCTGGTGGCGTTCAACACCTGGCTGCTGCTGAAAGCGTCATTAGAAACCGCATTAACGGCCGGACTGTGGAACGCCGGCTCGCTCAATGGCCTGACCTGGGCCAAGACCTGGCCTTCTGCCCCGCTGATTATTGTGATGCTGGTGTGCGCCACACTGCTGGTGCGCCGGATGCGTTTACTGGAAATGGGTGACGACAGCGCCTGTGCGCTAGGCGTCAGCGTTGAGCGTTCGCGTCTGATGATGATGCTGGTCGCCGTGGTACTGACCGCCGCCGCCACCGCGCTGGCAGGTCCAATTTCCTTTATTGCTCTCGTCGCCCCCCATATTGCGCGTCGACTTAGCGGCACATCCCGCTGGGGATTAACCCTGTCAGCGCTATGCGGCGCGCTGCTGCTGCTGATGGCGGATTTATGCGCCCAACAGCTGTTTATGCCTTATCAGCTTCCGGTGGGCGTTGTCACCGTAAGCCTCGGCGGTATTTATCTTATCGTCTTGTTAATTCAGGAGTCCCGCAAAAAATGATCGAATCAGTTGCCCGTTTGCGCGGCGACCAGTTAACGCTGGGTTATGGCAAGTTTACCGTAGCGGAAAATCTCAATGTGTCGATTCCCGACGGTCACTTTACCGCGATTATTGGGCCAAACGGCTGCGGGAAATCAACGCTACTGCGCACACTGAGTCGTCTGATGACGCCCGCCCACGGCAAGGTTTGGCTCGACGGTGAGCATATTCAGCACTATGCCAGCAAAGAGGTCGCACGCAGAATAGGTTTGCTGGCGCAAAACGCCACCACGCCGGGTGATATTACCGTACAGGAGCTGGTTGCTCGCGGGCGTTACCCACATCAGCCGCTGTTTACCCGCTGGCGGCAAGAAGATGAAATCGCGGTAAACACAGCGATGCAGGCCACAGGGATCACCCATCTGGCGGCGCAAAGTGTAGATACGCTTTCCGGCGGACAACGCCAGCGCGCATGGATTGCAATGGTGCTGGCGCAGGAAACATCGATTATGTTGCTCGATGAACCCACCACCTGGCTGGATATCAGTCATCAGATTGATCTGCTGGAGCTGCTTAGTGAGCTAAACCGGGAGAAGGGTTATACGCTGGCCGCCGTTCTGCACGACCTCAATCAGGCCTGTCGCTATGCAACGCACCTGATTGCGCTGCGTGACGGAAAAATTATTGCCGAGGGGGCGCCGAAGGAGATAGTTACGGCGGAGCTTATCGAAAAAATCTATGGATTACGCTGTATGATTATCGACGATCCGGTTGCCGGCACGCCGTTAGTCGTACCGCTAGGGCGCAACAAATAGCGAGAGTTAACGTATGGCGGCTGCCTGCCGCCATACGGCAATTAATCACACCAGTTGCTGATCGATAAACGCCATTTTTTGCTTACGCGACACCATGGCGTAGTTCAGCAGAACGCCGCCACAGGCCACCATACCACCCAGTAACGCAGCCAGAATAACGATCATCGATTTAGCCGGACCATCTTTTTTCACCGGCAGCGAAGGTGAAAGCTGATATTTAAACGGCGTAAATTTTACGTCGCTCACGTTCATGGCTAACAGCTGATCAACGTGATATTGGCGGTTACGTAATTCTCCGTTAATTTCCGCAACATCTGTTACTGATTTTTCAATTTCTAATTTACGCGAGATACCATCAGCGCCCAGTGAAATAGAGAAATCAGGATCATCTTTCACCGCCTGGCCATTACTGTAGACCGGCTTTTTAATCCCGGCGGCATTCGCAATCTCCAGGGAGTAGTTGAGCCGCTGAATATTTGCTTCCATCTGGTTTTTGAGCCTGACGCGATCCATCGCCAGTCTTTCTTTTTCATAACTGGTTTTGATGAACAGTTTATTGCGAATATCTTCCAGCGTTTCTTTCTCAACAATAGAAGAAATATAATGGATATAACCCTGTAGCACAGACTGGGCTTCTTCGGCCTGAGGGGCGGTAAAGCTCAGCGTCCATGAGGTATACAGCGAGGTCTCATTCTTTTTTCCCACATTGCTGTCAACCGCGGTCATTTTTTCACTGAGCCTGACGATTGCGCGGTGCAGGTCCATTTCGTCAATATCAGCGCCTTTCAATTGATCCATCACATAGGGTGAAGAACGCAGATAATCTTCTAACAATGAGGGCGACTGGAATTTTTTGATAAACAGGTTAAACACATCACTGCGGCTGACGTTAATATCCATATCCAGTACGCGCAATTTGGTCAACGTATTCTCGAGATCCTGCCACTGAACCGGTTCTGCCGGCGTCACGATGGCCTGACTGGTCCATTTTTGCGGCAGCAGGAAAGAGACCAGAATACCCGCACAGGCAAAAGCGAAAACGGTAGCCACAATTTTCGTCCTGGCGCGCCATAAGATTTCGACCAGGTTAATTAAATCAATTTCGTTGGCGTTTACCGTAGGCTGAGGATAAGCAGTAAATTCCGAAACGTTGTCTTGCTTAATATTCAATGATGACATGTTGCGTGACCTGAAAACTTTCCCAAAAGAAAAACACTCCCGTGGGAGAAGTCTACCAGCTAGTCAGAATTATCTGAAACTTTCTTTACGCATCTGCCCCTACCAAAAATTATCTTCGGAATTTATTCACTCCCTTCGCCACCCCATCCCACACCAAAGCAACAACTCCACAACATGACCTTGCATTATGGAGTTGTTCGATTGCCGTAATAGCAAAAGTGACTTTGTTACGCAGATTGATTAATCAACGCATTGATTACAGGCCCTATCGTCTCAAACGCGGTGGGAGAAATGATGTCGACATGCGCGCAGTCGTGACGATAAACCTCCAGACTGGATATCCATGGTGACCAACTACGTTCAGGGTTAACGTCCTGCGGTAATGTGCGTTCAGCCACAAACAGCGTAGCGTGGCCCGCAAAAGGTACGCTGTGGGCTGTAGTTAACAGGCGAACCGCATCCGCATAATTGCCTTCGATAGCGTTGAATAACGCGTCAGACGCATTGCCCTGCTGTGCGGCCAGGAACGCTTCACGTTCACGCTCGATCTCCGCCAGTACGGCAGGATCCAAGCCATTGGCCTCTTTTTCCTGCCAATTTTGCGTTTCAGGCGGCCAGGTATCCAGCAGCCCCAGGAAGGCAACATCCTCCCCCCGGGCGTGTAAACGCGCGGCAATCCCCTGCGCCAGCGTCCCCCCCAGCGAGTAACCTAATAAATAGTATGGACCGTGAGGCTGCTGGTTAAGCAGCGTTGCCAGATGATGGTCACATACCGCATCGAGGTTTTCCGCCGTTTGCATGGGTCCATCCGGTCGCGGCGACTGAATGCCTGTAATCGACCACTGCGGGCTGAGGTAACGCGACAGCACGCTAAACTGCCAGGCAAAACCCGACGCGGGATGGAAGCAAAACAGCGTTGGGCCGTGACTTTCACGCAGCGGCAGCAGCGTCTCAAACCCCAGATGCTGCGACTGTTCATCATCATCACTCTCCAGCAATGCGCTGAGTTGTTCAACGGTAGAAGCCACCATAATCTGACCTGGCGTCACCTGTCGTTCAAACATACGACTCAATTGCGCCGCCAGCTTCATCGCCAGCAGAGAATGTCCGCCCAGCGCAAAGAAATCTGCCTCCACATCATTGACCTCACAATCCAGCAAGGCCGCAAAAGAGTGCGCAATGGTGGTTTCGATCCCAGGGCGCGGCGCACGTCCCGTTGTACGTGACGTTAACTGAGGCATCGGTAACGCTTTACGATCCAATTTACCGTTCGCGCTGAGCGGCAGCTCCGCCAGTTGCAGCAATACCGTCGGCACCATATGCGCTGGCAGTTTTTCGCGCAGACTCTCCCGCAATGCAGAGGTGTCCAGCGGTAAACCCGATTGCGACACCAGATACCCCACCAGTTGACGCGCATCGCCGCCGGTCGCCGCTGCCTGATTAAATACGCAGGCATGGGCAACAGCATGCTCGACATCGGGCAGTTGCTGCATCACCCGATCAATTTCCCCCAGTTCAATACGCTGTCCGCGAATTTTAAGCTGGTCATCGCTGCGCCCCAGGTATTCCACCGCGCCATTTTCCAGCCAGCGGGCCACATCTCCGGTACGGTACATGCGTTCACCGGCATTAAACGGATCGGCGATAAAGCGGCTTGCCGTCAGATCCGCTCGTCCCAGATAACCCTGCGCCAGTTGGATCCCCGTCAGGTATAGATCACCCGCTACGCCGAAGGGCACCGGACGCATCATGGCATCGAGGATCCGCAAACCGGTGTTCCATACCGGATAACCAATCGGCACGCTGTTGCCGGTTACGGCGGCGAGCGCTTCCCCCCAGGCCGGATACCAGCTCACATCAACCGCCGCTTCAGTTGGTCCGTACAAATTGTGCAACGGCGCATGGGTCAACTGTTCCCACTCACGACATAAATCTGCAGGCAAGGCTTCGCCGCTGCAGAATACCTGCTTCAGCGAAGCACAACTTTTCTGCGCAGTTTCTGGCGTCAATGACGCAATAAAAGCAGCCAGCATGGAAGGAACAAAGTGAGTGGTCGTCACCCCGTATTGGGCGAAGAATTGCTGCATCGCCAGCGGATCGCGGTGCGCCTCGGGCTCCGCCATCACCAATTTTGCGCCGGCAATAAACGGCCAGAAAAATTCCCACACCGAGACATCAAAACTGCATGGCGTTTTTTGCGCCACCACATCCTCTGCCGTCAGCGGATAGTGATTTTGCATCCACAACAGGCGGTTGACGATCGCCGTTTGCCCGACCATCACCCCTTTGGGTCTGCCGGTAGAACCGGAAGTAAAAATGATATAGGCCGTTTGATGCGGTTGAGAGAGGGCCAACGGCGCGGTATCTCCCGCTGGCAGCGGCGCGTTGTAGCACAGACTTTCCAGCCCCGGGATATCGCCAAAGCGCGCCAGTTGATCATCGGTTGCGATCACTAATTTTGGCTTTGCATCTTCGAGCATCATCCGCAGGCGATCGTCCGGGTATCCGGTATCCAATGGCAGCCAGGCGGCTCCGGCTTCAACAATACCGTGCAGCGCCAGCGTCAAGAATACTGAACGCGGTAATGCCACTGCAACGCTGTCACCTGGCTGTACGCCCCGCGCGCGCAGTAGGTGCGCCAGCGCCACAACCTGCTGGCGCATTTCACGATAACTAAACTGATAACGAGCATCGGCCAGCGCCGGGGCATCCGGCGTTTTATCGGCCTGCTGCGCCACTAGCGCGCTCAGCGTCGTGGCCGGGATCTCCACGGTCGTGTCGTTAATCTTCGCCAGTTGCTCATACTCCGCTGGCAACAGCATCCCGGCCTCACCACAGCATAGCGCCGGATTGTCAGCAAACTGTTCGATAAGCGCGGTTAAACGCGATGCGTGTTGCGCCAGTGTCGCGGCATCATAACGCTGTTTATTGGCGAGGATTTCAATACTCAGCCCACCGTTTTCATCCGGGAATAGCGCCAGCTCAAGATCGTTGACCGGGCCTGTCGCCAGGGTATGGGTCTGCGCCTGAACGCCGGGAATATTTAGCTGATAATCGAATATTTTCACGTTCAGCACCGGGCCAAACAGCGGCTCGGTACCGGCTGCACGCCCGCTGTCGCGCACAATTTGTTCAGCGTCATAACGCTGATGTCGGCGCATTTTCTTCAACTGCCCTGCCAACCGCTGTGCCAGCGCAGGCAAGCTTTCTGCCGCATCCAGCCTCACGCCAAAGGGCAAAACGTTTAAAACCGGTCCGGTGGACGTGAGTGCCGCCGATCCCATACGCCGCATAAAGATAAATCCGGCGGCATAATCCATTCGGCTACATAAACGTCCCAGCCACAACGCTACCAGCGCGAGAGCCAGATCCGCACGCTGCACATCAGGCATACGTGCTGAAAGCTGGCGGAACGCGCCTTCAGGCGCGGTGAGCTTCAGACGAATAATATCGGCACTGGCCGAGCGCCCCGGCAACGGTTTGTTCGACAACGACGCCGGGGGCGGTAACTGTTTACGCTGCTCGGTCCAGAAAGTAGCATCACGTTGCCAGGCATCGCTTTGACGATACTGTTGATACTCTTCCACGACCTCGGCAAACGGCGTAAAAGGAGAATCCGGCGTGGGTTCGCCACTCTGCCATGCGCAGTAAATGGCGGCTATCTGGCGGGTAATGGCGGGAAAGCTGAAGCCATCAACCAGCAGATGATGGTAACGCTGATACCAGTACCAGCGGTTATCACCTACCTGAATGAGCTGATGGAAAACCAACGGTTTATGACCATCAGCGCGTAAGTCCTGTTGCAGATCGGCCTGCATCAGTGCGCGGGCTGCTTCATGTGGGTGAGATTTTTCGCGCAGGTCGAAAATTTCAGGTTCCGCGAAGGTGAGCGCAGGATCAACCCATTGCCAGACCTCACCGTTATCTTCGCTAAACCGCATCCGCGGAGTATCAGCCTGCTCCAGACCGGCAACGATTGCCTTTGCCAGCAACGGCGCGTTCAGTTCGCCGGTTAATTCTACATAGTGCGCCACGCTCCACGCCGAGGGTAAGGTGGAGAGTTTTTCCGCCATCCAGATCCCCGGCTGAGCCGCGACTAACGGTAAACGCTGAGTCATGGAGCCTCCTGCACATCAACGTAGTTTGCTGGCGTCAGCGTGGTCCAGTTTGCATCCAGCCATTGCTGGCAGGCTTCCTGCGATTGCGGTTCGCACGCGACTTGCCAGCCAGCAGGAAGTGAGCACTGCTGCGGCCAGAGGCTAAACTGACGCTGTGGGTTTTGCAGAATGTAAAACTGGCCCTGCGGATTATCGAAGGGGTTACTGAACTCCATACTCAACTCCTGTCGTGGAACATCGTCCGGTTAAATCGTCTCGGAAAGCGGCTGCCAGAGCGTCATTAGCCCTTGCATCAGGCCACCGCGCCAGCAAAGCGCATCGTGTCCGCCATCAACCTGACGCCAGAAAATAGATTGTGGTGCAGAGGGTAATTGGGCATATAGCGCCTGATTGGCACGAAAAATTATCGGCTCGCGGATCCCGGCCTCCAGAACGATACGCAGCCCCTGAACGCTGACCTTGCCGCTCTTCAGTTGTTCAACAATCGCCCCATCCTGATGACCGCCGCGATGCGGCCACCAGAAAGAACCGGACTGGCTGAGCACACAGCCAAAGCGCGCGGGCCAGTTCAGCCCGGCATACAGCGCAGACAACCCGCCAAAACTTTGTCCGGCTACCACCGTGCGCTGCGGATCGTCACTGAACGCAGTGGTCGTCTTCACCAGCGGCAAAAGCTCCTGCTGTACCGCCAACCAAAAATCGGCGTTACACGGCAGTTCGCGGCTACGATGAGATGTGTCGATAGCGTCAATCAGGAGATATACGGCGGGAGGGAGATCTCCGCGGTGCGTGAGCGATGCCAGCGCAGGCCACACCGGCATACTTTGCGCCCAAAACTGACCGTCCAGTAGGATAGCCAGCGGACGTGCTTCTGGTTGGTCGTCACCGGTGGTAAATACCCATACGCGACGCGTATTGCAAAGCCTGGCGCTGTGCCATTGCAGGCAAACAGCGGGGCAATCGGGAGCCGCAGGCTGATCCCAACCGGGCTGTACGGGAGCGTCTGGCATTTCGAGCGCTGACACCGCATGGCCACGACCTCCCCGCCAGCTCTGCGGATTGAGAGGATCGGCAATCGCCTGCGGTAACAATTGTCGCCAGCCTTCACGCAGCACGTTTCGGTCAGGCGTTTCGTCCGCCGCCAGCGCGGCAAAAATGTCATCCCGAGCGGTGGGAATGAAGCAGTAGCTACCGCGCCAGTTGGCGCTGAGGGAAACACTCCAGCACCAAACATTTGTACCGTTAATGCGTTGCATCGACTGAGGGGGGACATTTTGATGATGGTCGGTGACGCCGGTGATATAGACCCACACACGACGAATGGCTGACTCTTTTTCCGTTCCCTGCGGGTCACGCCACCAGAAGGTTACCCGATAATTTCCGTTCTCTTCACGCTCCCACTCCGGGCCTTTTTTCGACTGCCACCACGCTTCGCTTCCCGTCTTTAACGTCGTCACCGCCATAACCCCATGTTTACTGTGAATTTTTATGATCTAGCGTGAAATATATTGATAATATTATTGATAACTATTTGCATTTGCAATAGCGTATTGTCGCGCTGTGGGAAGCGCGCACAGTTTTTCACCACTTATAAACCGACCTGGCGCTGCGTACTTTTTCTGGAACGGAGGGTTTACGCGGATGCGGGCGACATCAGACCAAATGCCGCACCACGGCACATGGGTACTCGTGGCTAAAAGAACAGCAGGACATACAATGAACAACAAGATTCATTCACTGGCCTTATTGGTCAATTTAGGGATTTACGGGGTAGCACTGCCAGCAATGGCAGAAGATCAAACTGATAACGCCGCCGTCTCTCATGAAGACACCATCGTCGTTACCGCCGCGCAGCAAAACCTGCAGGCGCCGGGTGTTTCAACCATCACCGCGGATGAAATCCGTAAAAATCCTCCCGCGCGCGATGTTGCGGAAATCATCCGTACCATGCCTGGCGTTAACCTGACCGGCAACTCAACCAGCGGCCAGCGCGGTAACAACCGTCAGATTGATATTCGTGGTATGGGTCCAGAAAACACCCTGATTCTGATCGACGGTAAGCCGGTGACCAGCCGTAACTCCGTGCGTCAGGGCTGGCGCGGCGAGCGTGATACCCGTGGCGATACCGCCTGGGTGCCACCGGAAATGATCGAGCGTATTGAAGTGCTGCGTGGTCCTGCCGCAGCACGTTACGGCAACGGAGCTGCGGGCGGCGTGGTGAATATCATCACCAAAAAAGGCAGCAATGAATGGCACGGTTCGTGGGATACCTATTTCAATGCCCCGGAACACAAAGACGAAGGCTCGACCAAACGTACCAACTTTAGCCTGAACGGCCCAATGGGCGGGGATTTCAGCTTCCGTCTGTACGGTAATCTGGATAAAACGCAGGCCGATGCCTGGGATATCAACCAGGGTCATCAGTCAGAACGTACCGGCACCTACGCCAATACCTTACCGGCCGGTCGTGAAGGCGTTATCAATAAAGACATTAACGGCGTAGTTCGCTGGGATTTCGCCCCGCTCCAGTCGCTGGAACTGGAAGCGGGTTATAGCCGCCAGGGCAACCTGTACGCAGGCGATACCCAAAACACCAACACCAACCAACTGGTGAAAGATAACTACGGGAAAGAGACCAACCGTCTTTATCGTCAGAACTACTCTCTGACCTGGAACGGCGGCTGGGATAATGGCGTTACCACCAGCAACTGGGTGCAATATGAACATACGCGTAACTCCCGTACGCCGGAAGGTCTGGCGGGAGGAACCGAGGGGATCTTTGACCCGAATGCGTCACAAAAATATGTCGATGCCGACCTGAATGACGTCATGCTGCACAGTGAAATCAGCATTCCACTGGACCTGCTGGTCAACCAAAACCTGACGCTCGGTACCGAGTGGAATCAGCAGCGCATGAAGGATATGCTCTCCAATTCGCAGACCTTTATGGGCGGTGATATCCCAGGTTACAGCAGCACCAACCGCAGTCCATACTCCGATGCGGAAATTTTCTCTCTGTTTGCTGAAAACAACATGGAACTGACCGACAGCACCATGCTGACGCCGGGTCTGCGTTTCGATCACCACAGCATCGTCGGCGATAACTGGAGCCCATCTCTGAACCTGTCACAAGGTCTGGGCGATGACTTCACCCTGAAGATGGGGATTGCGCGCGCCTATAAAGCGCCAAGCCTGTATCAGCTCAACCCGAATTATATTCTCTACAGTAAAGGCCAGGGTTGCTACGCCACTGGCTCCGCCACCGGCATCGGTTGCTACATGATGGGCAACGACGATCTGAAGGCCGAAACCAGTATCAACAAAGAGATTGGTCTTGAGTTTAAGCGTGACGGCTGGCTGGCCGGGGTAACCTGGTTCCGCAACGATTACCGCAACAAGATTGAAGCGGGGACGGTACCGTTCGACAGAACGTCCATCACCAGCAAAGGGAAGACGACTTACACCGATATCTATCAGTGGGAAAACATTCCTAAAGCGGTGGTTGAGGGTCTGGAAGGTACGCTGAACGTGCCGGTTAGCGAAACCGTTACCTGGACCAACAACATCACTTACATGCTGCAAAGTAAGAATAAAGAGACCGGCGAACGCCTGTCGATTATTCCTGAGTACACGCTGAACTCGACCCTGAGCTGGCAGGCACGCGAAGATGTGTCGCTGCAATCCACCTTCACCTGGTACGGTAAACAGCAGCCGAAAAAATATGATTACCAGGGCAAACCGGTAACCGGCAGTTCGGCGAGTGAAGTCAGCCCGTACAGCATCGTCGGCCTGAGCGCGACCTGGGATGTGACGAAAAACGTCAGCCTGACCGGCGGCGTGGATAACGTCTTTGACAAGCGTTTGTGGCGTGAAGGTAATGCCCAGACCACGGGCGATATTGTGACCGGAAACTATATGGCGGGCGCGGGCGCGAACACCTATAACGAACCGGGCCGGACGTGGTTCATGAGCGTTAACACGCACTTCTGATAACGTTTCCCCCTCTCCTCCCTGCGGGGAGAGGGAAATCACAACTACCATGCTCACCACGCACACACCGCTCACTTTCGCAGACCACACGCTGCACATTGTCGAGTTCGATCCCGCCAGCTTCCATGAGCAGGAGCTGCTCTGGCTGCCCCACCACGCTCAGCTCCTGTCCAGTGGACGTAAGCGTAAAGCAGAGCACTTAGCAGGACGTATTGCCGCAGTACATGCATTACGTGAATACGGTATCAAAACTGTGCCCGGCATCGGCGCGCAACGCCAACCATTGTGGCCGCAAAAGCTGTTTGGCAGCATCAGCCATAGCGCATCGACAGCGCTGGCGGTGGTATCGACACATTCCGTTGGGCTGGATATAGAAGCTGTTTTTACGCCACAAACCGCCGTTGAGCTGGCTGACGGCATTATCGATAACCACGAACGACAGATTATGCATCACGCCAGCCTGCCCTTTCCGCTCGCCTTAACCCTGACATTCAGCGCAAAGGAGAGCCTGTATAAAACGTTTTCGGAACACACTACGGCGTTACCGGGGTTCGCCAGCGCTAAAGTTACCGCCCTCACCCCAACCCAGGTAACCTTGCAAATTCAGCCCTTATTTTCGCCAGGCCTCGCCGGGCAGGAAATTAACGTTCGCTGGTTTCAGCGCGATGAAAACGTCATTACCTTTTGCACGAGCAGTACGCCATGCTCGCGCTCCTTTTCTGTCTGAATCGTCAACGGGAAACGAGCTATACCTGCTGGCACTCTGCCATCGACCTGCGTTGCCGCCCATGTTCATCAAAGTTGTCGGCAGCCAGCCAACGCTGCAATGCGGCATCGCGCTGCGGCCATTCGCTGTCAATCATTGATAACCAGTCGCTGTCGCGGTTGCGCCCCTTACGCACGATCTTCTGGCGAAAACGCCCTTCGAAGATAAACCCCAGACGCTCTGCCGCCCGTCGCGACGCCGTGTTCAACGAATCGCATTTCCACTCCACGCGCCGATAGCCTGACGCAAACGCCTGACGCAGCAGCAGCCAGACGCTTTCGGTGCCGAGTACCGTATTTTTCATGCGCGGCGACCAGGTCACATGACCAATTTCGACCGAGCCATGCTCCCGTTCGATCGCCATAAAGCACACCAGGCCAACGGCACGCCCGGAACGCTGTTCAATTACCGCATAGGGAACCAGAGAGGCGTCAGTGGATTTTGCCGCGATCCAGCAAGCCGCGGCTTCAACGCTCGTTGGGCGGGAGCTTGCAAGCCAGGTCCAGTCGCGATCGTCGGGTGCCTGCGCATAGGCATCAAACAGGTCGGCGGCATGGCTGTCGGCATCCAGAGGAACCAAACGGCAATACTGTCCAACAAGCTCTTCCCGTGGCAGCACGGCGGCCCCCTTCCAGTCCGGCACAACATCGCCGACAGTCTGACCATAAAGATTTATTTCCGGCACGGATTCAACCCCTGTTGCGAAGCAAAAAATAGTTATAGCACCTGCCATTTCACCTTCAAAGCGTCACCCGGTGATTTCTTACGCAAAACAGAAAACCAGCAGTCCTTCTATACTTAATTAAAATCAACGCTGAAGAGAACCCTATGTCACTACCCGATTTTCATGTTTCCGACCCTTTTACGCTAGGCATTGAACTGGAAATGCAGGTGGTTAATCCCCCAGGTTACGACCTGAGCCAGGATTCTTCCCGGCTGATTGACGCCATTAAGCCACAGCTTACCGCCGGGGAAGTGAAGCACGATATCACCGAAAGTATGCTGGAGATGGCAACCGGGGTTTGTCGCAATATCGACCAGGCTGATGCTGAATTGTCGGCCATGCAGCAGATAATCATGCGGGTTGCGGCAGAGCATCACCTCGCCATCTGCGGCGGCGGTACGCACCCATTTCAAAAATGGCAACGTCAGGAAGTCTGCGATGACGAACGCTATCGACGTAACCTGGAAAATTTTGGTTATCTTATTCAGCAGGCGACCGTTTTCGGTCAGCACGTCCATGTTGGCTGTGCCAACGGTGATGATGCAATTTACCTCCTGCACGGGCTGTCGCGATTTGTTCCTCATTTTATTGCGCTCTCTGCCGCCTCGCCTTACATGCAGACATCCGACACGCAATTTGCCTGCGCGCGCCTGAATATATTCTCCGGCTTTCCCGATAACGGTCCGATGCCATGGGTAAATAACTGGCAGGAATTTACGGGACTATTTCGCCGGCTGGCTTACACCAGCATGATTGATAGCATTAAAGATTTGCACTGGGATATCCGCCCCAGCCCGCACTTCGGTACGGTTGAGGTTCGGGTAATGGACACTCCGCTGACCCTTAAACACGCGGTCAATATGGCGGGACTGATTCAGTCCACCGCCCACTGGCTACTCACCAAACGTCCATTCAAACACCAGGAGCGTGATTATTTACTGTATAAATTCAACCGTTTTCAGGCCTGTCGCTTTGGTATGGCGGGGATTGTCACCGACGTGAATACGGGCGATGGGCATCGCCTGGCGGATGACACGCTACGACTGCTGGAGAATATCGCCGCCTCTGCGGACAAAGTGGGGGCGACCAGCGCGATTGAAGCCTTACGCCTGCAGGTTAAACATGGTCATGATGAAGCACAGAATATGCGTGATTTCGTGGCGGAAGGCGGATCGTTGAGTGGTCTGGTGAAAAAACAGTGTGAGATTTGGGCAGGGCTTTAGGCGTGGGGTTTGCGTTGCCCGCTGAGATCCCGGACAATGGTATTTTAACTCAAGTTTAACAATACCATGAAACACCCGCTTGAATCGCTGATGACCGCCGCTGGGATCCTGCTGCTGGCTTTTCTGTCCTGCCTGCTCTTACCTGCCCCTTCACTTGGCCTGGTGCTGGCGCAAAAACTCGTTGCCACTTTTCATCTGATGGATCTCAACCAGTTTTACACGTTGCTGTTTTGCCTGTGGTTTTTACTACTGGGGGTGATTGAGTATTTTGTGCTGCGCTACATTTGGCGGCGCTGGTTCTCGCTGGCGGATTAAACCCGCGAGAACCCGGTGCCGTTAATGCGTTCGACTATGATTTTCTTTGCGATAAGCGCCCGGCGGTTGACTAAACGTACGGGTGAAAATACGCGTAAAAGTCTGCTGTGAATCGAATCCGTACTTCAAACAGATGTCGTACACTTTCTGATCGGTATCGCGCAGATCGCGCGCCGCCAGCAGCAGTTTACGCTCACGAATGTAACGCCCCAGGCTCTCGCCTTTGTACTGCATAAAAAGACGCTGTAGGTGCCATTTTGAATAACCCGCATGGCGGGCAATATCATCAATGCGCAATGGTTGATTCAAATTATCATCAATCCATTCAACAATCGTATCAATTACCTGAGCAGAAATCGTCATCATGCTCTCCCCTGTGTTCATTGATTCGCCTGCTGCCACCAGGCCGTAAACGTTTGGTCCGGTTCGGACAGTATGACCGGTTCACCCAGCATCGGCGTCAGCAGTCGGTAATCTTGTTGGCGGCTGGCAAGCGCCAGTCGTTTGTACGGATCATCCCAGGTATGTTTCGCCAGAACAAAACGACCTGCGTGACCGGGCAAAACGGCTTTCGCATGCAGATCCGCCGCGGCCTGAGCCGTCTCTTCCGGCATCATGTGAATAAACTTCCAGTCCTGGTCATACTGACCGTTCTCCATAATCGCCAAATCAACCGAGCCAAACTGCTCGCCAATGGCTTTAAAATGCGGCCCGTAGCCGGAATCCCCGCTCTAATAAACGTTCTGCCCCGGCATTTCAAACATAAAGCTGGCCCACAGCGTCTGATTACGCTTAATGCCTCGCCCCGAAAAATGGCGGGCTGGCAGAACATGAACAATCAGTGAATCCGTCACTCTGACGGACTGATTCCAGTCACGTTCGTCGATTATCTCGCTGCGCATTCCCCAATAACGCAGATGCGACCCCACCCCCAGCGGCGTAATCACCCGTTTAATCTTCGGCATTAACGCCTTGATGGTGGCGAGATCCAGATGGTCATAATGATCGTGCGAGATGATGAGCAGATCGATCTCCGGCATCGTCTGCGCGGTCCATGGATAATCCCCGGCAAAGGCTTTGTTCAGAAATGAAAACGGCGCGGCATAGTTGCTGAACACCGGATCAATCAGGATGCGTTGACCCGCCAGTTGCAAATACCATGAGGAGTGGCCCAGCCAGACCAGAGTATCCTGCTGCGGCGGTAACCCGGCGAGATCGCTCGCCACCAGGGGTAACGGCTGCGCTGGCCGCGCATTTTCACGCTTAGCGACCAGAAACTCCCACCAGGCCGCCAGCATATCTTTGTTACCGGTATAGCCCGGTGTTGGCACCTGGTTATGAAACTGTCCAGCACGATAGTGTGGCGACTGTTCAACCTGACTCAGTTGTGCCCCTTGCGGCGCCTGGCCAAATCCGGCATTGAGTACAAACGGTAAACTTGTAGTAGCGGCAATAAGCATAATAACAACCACACAAACTGTGAGACGCTTCATATCCTGACCTTAAACGCGCCTCCTTTCCGCTGGTTTGCGCGACTGACTCTTGATTATGAGTGAGTAAGCACTCATTATAGAAATCGAAAGTTCGCCGTCAAGATGATTTTCAATCTTTGACATTCTCCGTTGCGGTGCTGCAAAGGCCGTGATTCAATCATGTTTTTTACAGACTTAAGGGTAAAGTGTAGTGGCTCGTCCGAAGAGTGAAGACAAAAAACTGGCATTACTGGAAGCTGCAACCACAGCATTTGCACAATCAGGTATTGCGGCCTCAACCGCCGTAATCGCGCGCAATGCAGGGGTTGCGGAGGGAACGTTGTTTCGCTATTTCGCGACCAAAGATGATCTGATCAACGAGCTTTACCTCTTTTTAAAACACGATCTCTGCCAGTCGATGATGGCTAATCTGGACCGTTCAGTGACCGATGCCAAAACCATGACTCACTACATCTGGAACAGCTACATTAGCTGGGGTCTGAATCATACCTGCGGACATCGCACCATTCGTCAGTTGGCCGTCAGCGAGAAAATCAGCAAAGAAACTGAACAGCAGGCTGACGATATGTTCCCGGAACTGCGCGATCTTTGTCATCGCTCCGTGCGCCCTGAATTTATGTCGGACGAGTATCGCGCCTTCGGCGACGGGCTTTTTTTGACACTTGCAGAAACAACCATGGAATTCGCTGCCCGCAACCCTGCCCGCGCGACGGAATACATTTCGTTGGGGTTTGAAGCCATGTGGCGCGCCCTGACCCGCGAGGAAAAATAATGGATGGAAAGACACTGCATGTCTGCGCGAAGCGCCTTGCGCTTGAACTGCCTTTTACTGAGCACTGCTGGCCTTTTGGCCCGGAATACGACGTGTTCAAGGTCGGCGGCAAGATTTTCATGCTGGTCTTTGAACATCACGGACGCCCGCTGGTTAACCTGAAATCCGATCCGCAAAAATCACTGTTAAATCAGCAGATCTACCCCAGCATTGAACCCGGTTATCACATGAATAAAAAGCACTGGATCTCAGTCTATCCAGGCGACGACATTACCGAGTCATTGCTGACGGACCTGGTGAGCGACTCATGGCACCGGGTGGTGGATGGTTTGCCTAAGCGCGATCAGCAACGCCTGCGGCCAGGCTGATTTATCGTTAGCGTCGATAAGTGTTTTTGCATTTTTCGCTCTTATCATTTTCTCGCTAACCCTGTACCCTGCTGAAACTAAACGCACCCGCAGGGTAGGAAAACCACCAGGAGTAGTTATGGATATTGTTTCTGTCGCCTTAAAACGTTACTCCACTAAGGCATTCGATCCGAATAAAAAACTGACCGCTGAGCAGGCCGAAAAATTAAAAACGCTGCTGCAGTTTAGCCCGTCCAGCACCAACTCTCAGCCGTGGCACTTTATCGTTGCCAGCACTGACGAAGGTAAAGCGCGCGTGGCGAAATCCGCAGCCGGCGGCTTTGTATTCAACGAGCGTAAAATGCTGGATGCATCCCACGTTGTGGTGTTCTGCGCCAAAACGGCGATGGACGATGCATGGCTGGAGCGCGTCGTCGATCAAGAAGAGCGTGATGGCCGTTTCGCTACCCCGGAAGCCAAAGCCGCTAACCACAAAGGCCGTACTTTCTTTGCCGACCTGCACCGCAAAGATCTCAAAGATGACAACCACTGGATGGCGAAACAGGTGTACCTGAACGTCGGTAACTTCCTGCTGGGCGTTGCGGCGATGGGGCTGGACGCGGTGCCAATCGAAGGCTTTGATGCTGCCGTTCTCGACGCAGAGTTTGGCCTGAAAGAAAAAGGTTTCACCAGCGTGGTCGTGGTCCCGGTAGGTCATCACAGCGTAGAGGATTTCAACGCCGCGCTGCCGAAATCTCGTCTGCCGTTGGAAACAACGCTGACGGAAGTCTGATTTTTGCCGTTATGCCCGATGCGTGTCGCCGTCATCGGGCGTATTACTACTGATTCAGCCACGCCAGAGCCTGCTCCCCCGCTTCATCCATCGGTAAATAAACCAGCAGCCGCGAACCGTTACGCGGGGCGGAATACCAGTACATTTGCTGCAAGCTAAAACGCCCTAACTGCGGATGAACAAAGTTTTTGACCTGATTTTCCACACCGCGAACGTCATATCGCTGATGCCATAATGCTTCAAACTCAGACGATGCGGCAAAAAAGCGCGCCAGTTTATTTTCCCAAACAGGATCGCTGCGATGTTCCGCCATTGCCGCACGAAAATAAGAAACAAACGTCGGTAATACATCGCAGTTTGCTATCCGGCTACGCCAGGTTTCATTGGTGAGATAGAGGTAAATACAGTTGCGGTCTTCGCTCGGGAGCGTGGAGAAATCAACGCCCATCAACCGGCAAAAACTGTCGTTCCAGGCCACGATGTCAAAACTGGGTTTCTGAATACTGGCGGGCTGCGGCATCAGGCTGTCGAGCATCTTTCGGGTGCCTGGCGCAATCCCTTCACACACCATCACCGGCGTGGATTCCGGTGGCGTCAATCCGGCCAGTACAAACAGGTGGCGGGTTTCCAGCGGACTGCATTGCAGCGCGCTCGCCACATTCAGCAAGACCGCTTGCGACGGATTGACCTCTCGCCCCTGCTCCAGCCAGGTGTACCAGGTGACGCCAACGTTAGCCAACATCGCGACTTCTTCGCGGCGCAGACCGGGCGTTCTTCGCCGCCCAATGCGCGGCAGGCCCAGACGCTGCGGATCGAGGCTTTCCCGTCGCGCACGTAAAAACGCGCCGAGCTGCTTGCGGCTGTCATCAGGGAGAATAACCGCGGATTCCTGTTGCGCTATTACCGACATGGACTCTCCAGCATAGTAGTGCCAATACCAGTATAACCAGGAACTGGTACCCGTTTAATTTTTCAGTGATGCTACGTCCATCTGCAAAATGATGCAATGGAGTTACTATGAGTACATCAACTGTTTCACCCGGCCGCATAGGGTTGCTGCTGTTATTGACAGGCCAAATGCTCCCGCTCATTGATACATCAATTACCAATGTCGCTCTGGATTCCATTACCCAGTCGCTTCAGGCCACCACCACACAGCTGGAGCTGATTGTCGCTTTGTACGGGGTGACTTTCGCCGTTTGTCTGGCGCTGGGCAGCAAACTCGGTGATAACTATGGTCGCCGCCGCCTGTTTATGACAGGCGTCGTGCTGTTTGGCATCGCCTCTCTTTTATGCGGGATGGCGAATTCCATTCATATGTTACTGGCTGCCCGCGTTCTACAAGGTGCGGGCGCGGCGCTAATCGTGCCGCAGATCCTTGCCACCCTGCACGTCACGCTGAAAGGTCCTGCACATGCGCGGGCCATCAGTTTGTATGGAGGAATTGGCGGCATCGCGTTTATTGTCGGCCAGATGGGCGGAGGCTGGCTGGTTTCGGCAGATATTGCAGGGCTGGGCTGGCGCAACGCCTTTTTTATTAATGTCCCGATCTGTCTGTTAGTTCTGATGTTCAGCCAACGCTATGTCCCGGAAACCACGCGAGAAACCCGAACCCGCATCGACTGGCTGGGCACCAGCAGTCTGGCTGCGATTCTCTGCTGCTTGTTGTTTCCCATGGCATTAGGCCCGGAAACCGGCTGGCCGTGGCAGACTCAGCTTGCTCTGGTCGCCATCCTGCCTTTGGGATGGTGGATGCGCAGCAATGCGTTACGACAAGAACAGACCGGGCAACATCCTCTCTTACCGCCACGCCTGTTAAAACTCAGCAGCATCCGGTTCGGCGTGCTGATCGCATTACTGTTTTTTAGCGCCTGGTCAGGATTTATGTTCTGTATGGCGCTGACGCTACAGGCCGGTCTGGGGATGGCGCCCTGGGAATCCGGCAATAGCTTTATTGCGCTTGGCGCAGCCTATTTTATCTCCGCCTGTTACGCACCGCGACTCATTGCCCGCTATAGCACGGGACGTATTCTACTCACCGGGTTGATTATTCAGATCGCTGGCTTGATGGGCTTAATGATGACCTTCTGGTATTCAGGTATGCATACCTCGGCCATTACGCTCGTTCCGGCTACAGCGTTTATCGGCTATGGTCAGGCGCTGATTGTGAACAGTTTTTATCGCATCGGTATGCGCGATATCGCCACGCACGATGCGGGCGCCGGAACCACCATTCTGAGTACGTTGCAGCAGGCAACATTAGGACTCGGTCCCGCCGTGTTGGGGGCGCTGTTCCTGCATCTGCAGCAACATTACCATGGTGATTACACGCGCTCGGTTATCGGCTTTTTAGCCGTCGAAGCCACAATGATGACCGTACTGTTACTGACTACCTTTTTATTTCGCCGCACGCTGAATATCAATCCGGTGTGCGCCAGCATCGCCGCAAAATCGTAGGCAAGACGAGCGTAATTTGCATAAGCTCCTGACAGCGGTCATCATAGGCCGCTGTTTATTAAGGAGACATTATGCAGGAATTGATATCTCAGGTAGAAGAACTCGGCATTGAAATAAACCACACCACCTCGCTGGTGATGATTTTTGGCATTATTTTTCTCACCGCCATTATTGTTCACGTTATTTTGCACTGGGTGGTGCTGCGCGCATTTGAAAAGCGCGCGAACGCCAGCTCCCGTCTGTGGCTACAAATCATCACGCAGAACAAGTTATTTCACCGGCTGGCATTCACCCTGCAGGGTATCATTGTCAACATTCAGGCCGCGCTGTGGTTACAAAAAGGCAGCGAAGCCGCAGAGATATTAGTGACCTGCGCTCAGCTGTGGATCATGATGTACGCCCTGCTGTCCCTGTTCTCCCTGCTGGACGTTATTCTCAATCTGTCGCAAAAACTCCCAGCCGCATCTCAGCTACCGTTGAAAGGTATATTCCAGGGAATCAAACTGATCGGCGCAATTATCGTTGGGATTTTGATGATTTCCCTGCTGATTGGTCAGTCCCCGGCAATACTGATAAGCGGCCTGGGCGCGATGGCCGCCGTCTTAATGCTGGTGTTTAAAGATCCCATCCTCGGCCTGGTGGCCGGCATACAGCTTTCAGCCAACGATATGTTGAAGTTGGGCGACTGGCTGGAAATGCCGAAATACGGCGCAGACGGCGCGGTTATCGATATTGGTTTGACCACGGTGAAAGTGCGCAACTGGGATAACACCATCACCACTATCCCCACCTGGTCACTGGTATCGGACTCTTTTAAAAACTGGAGCGGGATGTCTGCTTCCGGGGGGCGACGCATTAAACGCAGCATCAGCATTGATGCCACCAGCATTCATTTTCTTGACGAAGATGAACGCCAGCGACTGCATAAAGCACACCTGCTAAAGCCGTATTTAACCACGCGTCATCAGGAAATTGACGAGTGGAATCAGCTATTGGATGCGCCTGAATCCGTATTGAATCACCGCCGGATGACCAATATTGGCACTTTCCGCGCCTATCTGAACGAATATTTACGTCACCATCCGCGGATTCGCAAAGATATGACGTTAATGGTACGCCAGCTTGCGCCAGACGATCATGGTTTGCCGATCGAGATTTATGCTTTTACCAATACGGTAGTCTGGCTGGAATATGAAAGTATTCAGGCTGATATCTTCGACCATATATTCGCAGTGATCGAAGAGTTTGGCTTACGCATTCATCAGTCGCCTACCGGAAATGATATTCGCGCATTGTCAGGGGCTTTTCAGCGTTAATCGGCAATGAGAAGTGGTAACCGATCTCATCGCCAGGATGAGATCGGTTAGATATTAGCGGGATTTACGGCGCAGCAGTTTGAAGGCAACAAACAGGAACAGGATCCATATCGGCAGCAAAATAGCGGACAAGCGCATATCATCCATGGTGCACATCAGCACCAGAATCATGCCGAGGAAGGCAATGCACAGATAGTTTCCGGCCGGATACAACAGCGCTTTAAACTGGGTATCACGTCCTTTGCGGCGCATCGCCGCGCGGAATCGCAAATGCGCCAGACAAATCATAATCCAGTTTAGTAGCAGCGTCGCGACAACCAGCGCCATCAACAGACTGAACGCTTTTTGCGGCAGCACATAGTTGATCAACACCACCAGTGACGTAATCGCGCCGGACAGAATCAATGAGTTCACCGGAACGCCACGACGACTGACGCGGGTTAAAAACTTCGGCGCATTTCCCTGCACGGACAAGCCAAACAGCATGCGGCTGTTCGAGTAAACACCGCTGTTATAGACCGACAGCGAAGCCACCAGAATGACAAAGTTCAGTGCAGAAGCCACCAAGTTACTGTCAAGATTATGGAAAATCATCACGAACGGGCTACTGTTTGATTTCACTTCCACCCACGGGTACAAGGCCAACAGCACCACCAGAGAACCGATGTAAAACAGCAAAATACGGTACACCACCTGATTTACCGCTTTCGGGATACTTTTCTGCGGATCCTGCGCTTCCGCGGCAGTGATCCCTATCAATTCCAGCCCGCCAAACGAGAACATAATCACCGCCAGCGAGAGGATCAATCCGTTCCAGCCGGTGGCAAAAAAGCCGTTGTAACGCCAGAGATTATCGATGCTCGCATGTTCCCCGCCGTTACCGGAAAACAGCATCCAGATACCAAAACCAATCATGCCGATAATGGCCAGCACTTTAATCAGCGCAAACCAGAATTCCGTTTCGCCATACAGACGTACGTTAACCAGATTGACGGCGTTGATGATCACAAAAAACGCGGCGGCCCAAATCCAGGTGGGGACATCGGGCAGCCAGTACTGCATGTAGATTCCGGCCGCTGTCAGCTCCGCCATGCCAACCAGCACAAACATCACCCAGTAGTTCCAACCGGACAAAAAGCCAGCAAACGGTCCCCAGTATTTATAGGCAAAATGGGCAAACGATCCGGAAACGGGTTCTTCCACCACCATTTCGCCCAGTTGACGCATAATCAAAAAAGCGATGATTCCGGCTACGCCGTAACCCAGTAACACCGCAGGCCCCGCCATCTGAATGGCCGGACCAATGCCCAAAAACAGGCCGGTTCCAATTGCGCCGCCCAGCGCAATTAACTGAATATGGCGGTTTTGCAACCCCCGCTGAAGCGTCGGCTCATTCGTCGACGCGGCATCAGACACGCTGGTGTCAGATGCAGTTGACGCGTTTTTCACGCCCTTCCCCTGTGTCGTTTTTATTGAAGGGGCTTCTTTTAACATTTCAACCTGGTTGCCGCAAGGCGCAATCGTTTAACACCATGGTCATCAGCGATGCCTGAGCCGTTGTTATTTTTCATGGGGCTGCACCTTACCAGAGCTCACGCTTTTCATAATTACAGTGAATTATTCTGGACGAAAAGGCATTCCAGGCCACAGAATGCGCTTTACTGTTTTTCTAACATTTTCAAATGGGTGAGCCTGTTGTATTTCAGTCACTCGTTTTTAAGCCAAGCCAGGCAACGACTGTCATGAATAAGATCATCAAACGACTGGAAATCGTCAAAAGCGCTATTGAACTGGAAGATGAGGAGATTATTTTCCAACAGGTGGCGCATCTGAAAAATGAGCCTTTGTCAGTCGTGCCAGGCACCATCGTGCAGGCGATCGAAGCCCGGCGCTTTAGCGATGCTCTGCGTGAAATCACCGCCTGGCTGCAATCTCAGCGGGCAGTCTCTACGTGGCAGGATCCTGCGATTGCGGCGAGTAAACTCGAACTGAAAGCGCTGGAAACACAATTGCGTGACCTGATTGATAAGCGCAACACGCGCATTCAAATCCTCGATGATTTCAACGATCTATACCATCTTCGTCTTGGGCCGTTGATGAGCCGCATCCTTGAGCTGCGTAAGCAACTGGCCGCCAGCGCGCAACGTAAGCAGGAAGCGGAGCGAAAACGCCGGGAAAAAGACTATCAATCCTGTCAGCACTATATTTCCCAGGCCGTTGAGCAGTTGGCCAGACTCAAGCAGCAATGGATGAACCAGCACTCAGATTCGCGCGAATCTGTCGAAACCCGGCAACGCATTCAGCAACAAACGGAGCTGATCACCGCCCTGCTGGCGGAGATTCGTGAACTGGAAAACGACTTTTCTCGCCAGGACGACAGCGCGACTCGCCAGGCACAAGAAGAGGCCAGTCATGAATATGATGAATATCAGGAGCAGCAGCAGGACGCACAGCATCGTTTTACCCGCGATCAACGACTTTCTCCCGATGAGCGTAGCGAGCTAAAGCGCCTGTGGCGGCAGGCCAGTCGTCTTTGCCACCCGGACGTAGTGGCGGATGATCTGAAAGAGAAAGCGCATCAGATGATGGTACAGCTTAACCAGGCGCGCCAAAATGCCGACCTTGCCGCCGTACGGGCGTTACTGACCCAGTTACAAACTGGTCTCGAACCGATGATGGCGAGTGACCGATTGAACGATCTGCAGCATTTACGCAGCAAAATACAGCAGCTCAGAGAACAAATTAACGCACTGCTGAAAGAGATTACCGAACTAGAGGCGGAAAACGCCTGGCGCCTTGCTTCCTCCGTGACCGATAAAGAGGCTTACTTCTCTGACCAGCAACGGGCGCTGACGGAAATCCGCAACTCGCTGGAACAACAGGTGCAACAGGTCGAGCAGGAGCTGTTAGCGGGCTGAGCGCTAGCAGCGAAGTAAGCAGATAAAATGACAACGGCAAGCAACATGCTCAAATAAAGCACAAAAAGACCAACTCAGAATAAAAAACCATGAATCTTTGTTTAATTGGCTAAATAGTCTTAAATTAAAACATTTTTAGATGCTTAATGTAAATTTGGCGATATTTCCATCTTCACTGTTCCCACCCGCCCCTTCTTCCTAATCTTAATTAAGAATTCTCCTACCCATCAACCAGTCCATCATCACAAGCTGGCATTCCTTTGAAATATAATCATTTTTAAAAAAATCGCCGTCAATAAGCCCAGGAATATCCTGCCTTTATGGAAAAGGTGGGCCCATTCTTGTGGTGATCCATAAGCGAAATCTATCAATCATCTGCTCAGAGGTGATATAAACGATTTATCTTAAATTTTAACAAAGTGTAATATCTACTTTCAGAATAGTTAATGCTTCAAATAAATACAGAAAATATCTGTTGAATCGGCAATAAATAAGGATACGTTCAAACCAAAGAACGTTATACGAGATTTAATTAACATTCCGCGCGTCGCAAGAAACTCTTTTTTCAGCCAGAAAAAAGAGGCGACTGCTTGCATTAAAATTTCAAGGAGATCGTAATGTCTAAGGCTATTTTTTTGGGTGATTCACTTTATCCCTGGCTAGGCATGCGAGAAATTCTACGTGGTTCATCATTATATATTGATATCACATACCACTCCTCTCAGACGTTTTCAGCAGTCAAGTTCCTGCCAGATGGCACGGATTACATCATTATTAATCCTGACAAATCAGATTTTTTAAAATATGCCCGGATTATCCGCAGCATGGCTATCCGCCCTGCCACAAAAATTATTGTTTTGGCAGATGAAGCCACCTTTTCTCTTTTTCAAACCGTTTGCGGGAAGAACATGCAATTACTCGATCAAGATGCCAGTCTCGATCGGCTACTGCATGCCGTTACACGTATCATACAGAATAAAAAACAAAATAATATCAATGCACTACATACTAAAATTACCGCAAACGAATTCAATGTCATGATGATGCTTGCCCGGGGTTGGTCATTGGCACAAATCGCCGGGGCGTCACAAAAAAGTGAAAAAACCATCGGGGCGTACAAAAGCAACATTGCCAGAAAGCTCGGCAAAAATAACACCCGGCTCAAGTACACCATTTCCCACTATAGCCAGCCGTAACTGACTTATTTAAGGACAATTATCACGGTTATTATTTAAATCTTTCCTTTCGGCTCATTTTTAATTCCGCAACGCTCGGAAGGGAGCCCTATTCCCAAAAATCAATATGCCGGGTAGCGCATCCGCGGGCCAATCATAGCCAACAACTCAACGTATTAACACATACATAACAGGAATGTAGACGAGGGTTATATATGAACAAAGTTTACAGCATTATTTGGAACGCGGCGCTCGGCATCTGGGTGGTCGTTTCTGAATTAACTAAAGGCAAGAAAAAAAGTAGTTCACGTAAAACTGTCGCCGTCCTCGCTGCTGGCGCATTAAGCGGAGCGTCGATGATGGCCTCGGCTGATCCGATTATTGATATCGGCGATCATAATATTTCTACTGACTACCAGCGAGGAATTTCCGCTGGCGTTTATGAGGGAATTCATAACTACGGCTTCTTATATGAAGATAATACCACTGGTCAGGCGCTCAATATCAGCGGCGCGATCCCGACGATTACCCCAGGCCAAAGCGGCGTTGTTGAGTCAACGACTATCCGGGAGCTGCTGCAAACCGGCAAAATCACGCTTAAGGCTACCAGCCCTGACCAGAGCGTAAAAACAATCTCTACGGTGGAAGAACTGGCAGAATACCTGATTCATACCCAGTCAGCGAAGCCTTCGCAAAGCACGGACTTTGATATTTTTGATCCGGCGCTCCCAGGAGAGCCAGAAACCATTAAAGTTTTTGATACCAGCGCGTTAGCCGGGTTTATCACTGAATCACAAATCGGCGATGCTGTTTTAAATACGTATGATGCGCAACAAACGCAAATCTATAAGCAATTTGGCATCGCGTTGGCGACCAATGGCGCCACGGCCAATCTGAATATTGGCAACGATACGCTTCATGTACGTGACAAAGCCAATACCATCGAATTACTGGCTAAAGATTCCTCGCTGCTGGAAGCGCAAGGCGCCAACAGCCAGGTGAACTGGCAATCCGATAACTACATCAAATTTAACGCCGCCCCTGTTATTCCGACCAAAACGTTTAACGGTTCCAGGACAACCTCCGTATTTGGCGGCGATGTAACGCTGATGACGTATGGCTATAACGACGCTGGCGAGGTTATCGAAACGGGGGAAAAAACGTTCTCAATTACCACGGCTGCGGAACTGGCTGAGTTCAATAGCTGGCTGTTAGGCGAAAGCGATGATGCCGCGCAAAAACCGGATGGACAAAAAGTCAGTCAGATCCAGTTGTGGCTGGATGTTGAAGACAGTCAAATCACAACCGTCTCCGCCGCGCAAGCGAAGTATGCTGAGCTGATAGATGACTTACTGACTTCAGGTAAGTCATCTGATGTTATCTCCTGGGATTACGACGTCTGGACCGATGGCGAGTCGCATAGCAATAACACGACCGCCGAACGCGGTGAGCTACACGCTATCTATGCCAACGGCGCAGGTACCGCCGGTACGTTGAATAAAGATGCGATGATCGCCGTAGACGGCAGTATTAATGG
>NZ_JAHLQZ010000309.1:0-3075 GCF_018919505.1 Citrobacter sp. S55_ASV_140 | reverse complement strand
TCAATAAGCTGTATTTCGATCCAATTTTTCTTTTGTTCTGGCGCAGTTGCACTGCCAAACTCACCAGAATTTGAGGTTTTGGTTTCACTCACAGGGATTATTCCTTATCACTGGTTTTACTGTCCGGAAACTCAATTTTTACGGAGGAGGGTATTGCTGTGTATACTGGTATCGTCTGACCATTCTCATCTGATATCCCTTCATATACATCACCTTCAGCAGTCGTCATTCGATAACTAACATAAGGCATTATTTCTCCGGTCTTTTCACTAGTGATTGTGAAACCACCTTTATAACCTCGAGGCAGCTCCTCTACTGGAGTATTCAAACTTGTAGCCCCTAATTTCTGCACATTCATTGACTTCAGCAGGATATTATTCGGACATCCCAGTTCGATATTCCCCTCTTTCAACCGGATATACGCCCCACCACAGCTCAGCAAAAGCTCCTCGCTCGCATTCACGGTGATTTTCCCCTCTGTGCTGCTTACCGTAATATCATTCTTCGCAGTCATGCCCATTTCATCGTCCTGGGCCTGAATATCCACTTTTCCCTTTGCCGCATACAGCTGCATCCCCTGTCCCTGCGCATACAGGCTTACCGTATCGCTCGCCGCCACCGTAAATGACCGGCCGGTACTAATATCCGTATTGTGCGCCGACATTATTCCCACGCTGTCCGTTCCCGAGGACACCCGTACGGCCTTCGCACTCATCATCCCTACACCCGCTGGCGCATGCAGAATAAGCCCCGGCTGAGCCAGTTCCTCCAGCGCATCATTGAGCGTCTGCTGGCTCGCTGTGTCTCCCGCCGTTGCCTTTGCCGTCTCCGCTGACCGCTGCAGACTCCTTGCCAGTGACAGCGCCTGCTCAAGCTGACGTATCACACATTCCATCTCCAGCATCCGGTCCACGGCTTCCGCCTGCATCTCTGCCGTTATCAGAACCCCTTTACCGCCGCGTACCGCCACCCAGTCGTCGGTGCGCAGCTCTGCCCCCTCTCCCCGCAGCGCACGCTGTGCATCCACGTTATGCCCCAGATTAAGTTGCGTTTTCCCGCCGTAATCGGTACTGAGCTTGACGTGCTCCTCACCCCGTTTGTCCTCCATGCGCAGCTTGTTGTTCGCGGGCGTGCGGATGACGTTACGGGTATGGTTTGCCTGTGTCACGTGGTCAGGATGCCGGGAGTCATGCAGCACATGGGCGATATAGGGCCGGTCCGGGTCACCTTCATGGAACGCCACCGCCACTTCTGTGCCCTGTATCAGCGGGAAGTGAATACCGTAGGTGTCACCACCGTAGGGTCTGGCAAGGCGTACTGGCATACTTTCGTAGCCCTGCTGTTTCGCATCGCGGTCCGCATCAAACTTAACCCAATAAAGCCCGCTCTGATTTAAATGAGCATATTCATCATTCTTTTTCGGGCTTGAAACACGTGCCATTAGCGTGCCGCTAATCACTGGCCGCGGTTTGAGTGGAGGTCTCCAACAGCGCGTTTCACTGTAAATGGTCGCCATCAACACCACTTGTAGCGCTTCCTTTCGGCTTGCGCTGAATGAAACCGCCGTAACCAGCAAGCTGTTACGCACACTGGCAGGAAGCGTTGGGACAGGTGTCGATTCCGTAATATTCAGGACCTGAGCCGGGCGGAGGCTCACATCGGTTGATAATCCAGTGATTGTCGCTTGTGAGGAGAGATAACGTTCATGTTCCAGTCGCGCCCAATAATTCCCTGTCTCAGGCGCCGGCGAAACCTGATCACCCGTTTCAAGATGGCGTGGGCGATAGTGGTAAACATCCCCGTAAGTCACCCCGTCACCTTCACCGTAAGTCATATCGGCTTGTGCAGAAAATAATATTTTCTGAGCCTGGCGATGGTTATAATCCCCGGCTGTAACCGATGCCTGCACCGTAGACTCTTGGAACTGAATATCCCAGACTGAGTCGACTCCATTGTCATTCATTCCGGAGGGACTATTCAGCGGTAATGTTTTACCAAACTCCCATGCGCTTTGTTTGTCAGCAAAATAGATCACCTCTGTGCCAGCATCAGGCTGAAGTCGGAAGAAGAAGAATATTCCAACTTCAGAGAGCAGGCGTTCAATAAAAACCAGATCGCTCTCCTGATACTGATTAATTTGCTCTCTTTTGGGATATTCCATTACCAAATCAAAATTATATTCCCAGTCTTTTAAACCATGCTCCTGTAAAATTTGAGTAACCACTTCAGGAACTGACATATTAATAAAGAAACGGTGTGTGCGAAATTGGTTTTTCAGCAACGCGACAAAAGGTTCAATGATTATCTGGTAGATAGTCTGGTCTTTTGAACCACTGATACGATGGAAAGATGTCACAATACCATGTACGATTTTGCGGGCAGTTAACTCACTTAACTCCCCCATTCCCATAGTCAATGTCGTTGATTTTCTGAGTATTGATTCGACCGCAATATCTTTATCCTGGCTGGAAAAATGTACTACGTATCGATACAGCGAACTCATTTCCTCTGTACCATTAAAGTTAATAACATCCAGTACAGACTTGCATGAAGGGATATACAATTGATAACGATTCAGCGTATTTTCAGATATAAATGACATCCCGCCGCCAAGTGATTCATCCATTCCCATATATTTAACCCCTGTAAATTTATAAAGAGCCACTTCCAGAACAAAAACTTACCCTCAACGCATTGTTTTTATTAAACTGACCAAATCTTTTTTCTTGTTAGTGACAATAGAAAAAGTAAATCGATGATTATCATTTGATATCCAAAGTTCTTCTCTTCCATTATCACTATAATCATAAAGATGAAAGCCAAGACCTGTTAGATAATCACGAATAATTCCCACATCACCACCGTGAAAAATAACAAGATTTGTTTCTCGTGTACTTCCATCAGGAGAAATATATTCAAAGCGATAATTATTTGATATCCTTGGAGCCTGCTTGATATCAACATCAGTATAGAAATAGTAGTCAAAAAGATCGCTTTCCCGATATTCTAATTTATCTGGCCAGGCTATTAACAGCGGTGACAAGAAAATCAAAGCAATCGTCACCAGTATTATTT
>NZ_JAHLQZ010000308.1:0-3083 GCF_018919505.1 Citrobacter sp. S55_ASV_140 | reverse complement strand
ACTCCGGATAGCGATCGCAGGAGTAAAAAGTTTTGCCATAACGGGAACGCCGCTGGACCAGGTGACCGGTCTGGCATTGAGGACAGACTATTGCTGTTTCATCAGGCTTGTCGATAAGCTCGGTGTGCTCGCATGCAGGATAGTCACTGCATCCGATAAACATACCGAATCGCCCCTGTCGCAATACCAACTCAGCGCCACATGCAGGGCAAAACTTACCCTCCAGAACTTTGACAATATGCCCGTCTGCAGATGATTTCAGCGGACGGATATAATCGCATTCTGGATAGTGTGAACAACCGAGAAACGGGCCGTGTTTCCCGGAGCGAATAACCAGTTCAGCCCCGCATTGTGGGCAGGGCTCGTTTTTACGCACCGTAAACAGTGCTGATTTAGCCATAACAACTCATACTGAATGAAGATTGATTAATGCAGCATACCTTCATTCACTTCAAAGAGTAATTCTTCCATTTGCTGATAGGCATTTTCACAACCTGGAATGTTGAATAGCACCATCAGGATCACCCACTTCAGGTCTTCCAGATCAAACTCTGCCGTATCCAGCGCGAGTACGCGCTCAATTACCATTTCTCGCGTTTCGAGGTTTAGCACCTGAATCTGCTCCAGGAATAGCAAGAATCCGCGACAACTCGCATCCAGCCGTTCACATTCTTCTGCAGTATAAATACGCAGAGAAAGAGGATCAGATGCTAGCTGCATAGGTTCGGCAAGGCCATCCTGATAATCAGCAAGCTTTTCCAGCCACAGTAACGCGTTGTAGATGTCTTCACGATCAAAACCAGCGTCGGTAAGATCCCGTTCCAGTTTGTCCTGATCCACTCGCAGCTCAGCTTCGTTATGGATATATGTCTCAAACAAATACATTAGTACGTCGAACATGGCATGCCCTCCTCAATCGGACATAGCCGCCGGGTACAGCTGCGATCCATCCTGCTAACTCCAGTTCGAGTAGTTGAGCCACTACCTCTGGCACAGGTTGGCCGGCACGTTCAGCGACGACGTCAACAGGTGTTACCTCATCTCCTACGTTAGCCAGGAGCTCAGGAAATGGCAATGCCACCTCTTCGTGATCTGGCGAATAAATTGATTTTTCAGGTTCATCTGGCAACCATTGCAGCCCATATTGCAAATTTTCCAGAATTTCCTCTGGTGCGGTCACAAGCGTGGCTCCCTGCTGAATAAGCCAATGTGGGCCTTCACTTCCCGGACTCCCAATCGGCCCAGGCAAAGCAAAAACCTCCCTCCCCTGCTCCAGCGCACAGCGTGCCGTGACCAATGAACCGCTACGTTGCGCGGCCTCAACGACCAGGACACCTTTACTTAGACCACTGATAATGCGATTTCGTCGGGGAAAATTGCGCGGCAGCGGGAGCGTATCTAATGGGAATTCAGACACCAATGCGCCTCCGGAATCGATCAGACGTTCGGCGAGACGGACATTCTGTCGAGGATGAATGGTCTCAAGCCCATTTCCCAGCACCGCAATACTCGTGCCTTGTCGGTTTATCGCCGCATGATGCGCCACGCCATCAATCCCTCGGGCCAGCCCACTGGTTATCGTCACCCCAAACGCGGCAAGCTTTTCGCAAAATAATCGCCCCCAACGTTCGCCATACCATGAATGCTGGCGACTACCGACGACGGCCACCTGAAATGAATGCAGGCATGCGGGAGTACCGGCAACGAAAAGCACCCCAGGGTAATCTTCAATCGCGCGCAGCTGGGACGGATAATGCTCGCTGTCGGCAACCACTAAATGGTGATTCGGCTGCTCCAACCAGCGCAGCGTTTTTTCCAGTAACTGTTCTGAAAAGGTTAGAAAGCGCTTGGCCTGGCGGGAAGATAATCCTGCGTGCTGGAGGATCGTGTTGTTAATACAAGGTTGGGCATTGAGCCAGTGGGCAAGGCGCACCATCTCATCACCATACAGTTCATTCACTTGCGCTAAACGTAGCCAAATTTCAATTTGGGTCATCCCTGTTCCCCTGCCACAAGCAGTCCTGGCAATCTTTGCGATTGGTCACTGATGCTGTCAATCAGAGGGGGTTTTGTCTAGAATAGAGGTAATAATCTTTTCAACTCCTGAACACAACTCTGGATAACTATGTCAGTTTTGCAAGTGTTACATATTCCGGACGAGCGCCTTCGCAAAGTCGCAAAACCGGTTGAAGAAGTGAATGCAGAAATTCAGCGTATCGTTGATGATATGTTCGAAACGATGTACGCAGAAGAGGGTATCGGTCTGGCGGCAACACAGGTCGATATCCATCAGCGCATAATTGTTATTGATGTCTCTGAAAATCGCGACGAGCAGTTGGTTTTAATCAACCCAGAGCTGCTGGAGAAAGATGGCGAAACCGGCATTGAAGAAGGTTGCCTGTCTATCCCCGAACAGCGTGCGTTAGTACCACGCGCTGAGAAAGTAAAAATTCGTGCGCTCAATCGCGACGGTAAATCTTTTGAACTGGAAGCCGATGGCCTGCTCGCTATCTGCATTCAACATGAAATGGATCACCTGGTCGGTAAACTGTTTATCGATTATCTGTCTCCGTTGAAGCAACAACGTATTCGTCAGAAAGTTGAAAAACTCGACCGCCTGAACGCCCGAGCTTAAGGACAAGAATCAACGTGTCAGACTCACTACGTATTATTTTTGCGGGTACACCTGACTTTGCAGCGCGTCACCTTGACGCGCTGTTGTCTTCTGGACATAACGTCGTTGGCGTGTTTACCCAACCGGACCGCCCTGCGGGACGCGGTAAAAAGCTGATGCCCAGCCCGGTAAAAGTGTTGGCAGAAGAAAAAGGGATACCGGTATTCCAGCCCGTCTCTCTTCGCCCTCAGGAAAACCAACAGTTGGTTGCTGATTTACACGCAGACGTGATGGTGGTAGTGGCATATGGACTGATTCTGCCAAAAGCCGTGCTGGAAATGCCGCGCCTGGGTTGTATCAACGTTCACGGTTCCCTGCTTCCACGCTGGCGTGGCGCAGCACCGATTCAACGTTCACTGTGGGCTGGCGATAGCGAAACGGGCGTTACCATCATGCAAATGGATGTTGG
>NZ_JAHLQZ010000307.1:0-3098 GCF_018919505.1 Citrobacter sp. S55_ASV_140 | reverse complement strand
CGTGAAGATAACGCGTGGAAAATTGATCGTCTGGCCCCCTAAAGATGCAAAATTCTTGTTTTAAGCGCTGGTGCTGATCAATCCGGCGCTTTATTCTATGTTTCTTTCGCATCAGGCGAAAAGTCGTGTACCGGCAAAGGTGCAGTCGTTTTATACATGGAGATTTTGATGGCAAGCAGTAACTTGATTAAACAATTGCAAGAGCGGGGGCTGGTGGCCCAGGTGACGGACGAGGAAGCGTTAGCAGAGCGACTGGCGCAAGGCCCGATCGCGCTCTATTGCGGCTTCGATCCTACCGCTGACAGCTTGCATTTGGGGCATCTGGTTCCATTGTTATGCCTGAAACGCTTCCAGCAGGCAGGTCATAAGCCTGTTGCACTGGTAGGTGGCGCGACCGGTCTGATTGGTGACCCGAGCTTTAAAGCCGCCGAGCGTAAACTGAATACCGAAGACACCGTGCAGGAGTGGGTGGATAAAATCCGTAAGCAGGTTGCACCGTTCCTCGATTTCGACTGTGGCGACAACTCGGCGATTGCTGCGAACAACTACGACTGGTTTGGCGGTATGAATGTACTGACTTTCCTGCGTGATATCGGCAAACACTTCTCTGTTAACCAGATGATCAACAAAGAAGCGGTTAAGCAACGTCTGAACCGTGACGATCAGGGGATCTCCTTTACCGAGTTTTCTTACAATCTGCTGCAGGGCTATGACTTTGCCTGCCTGAATAAACTGCACGGCGTGACGCTGCAGATTGGTGGTTCTGACCAGTGGGGTAACATTACCTCAGGTATCGACCTGACCCGCCGTCTGCACCAGAATCAGGTATTTGGTTTGACCGTTCCGCTGATTACCAAAGCGGACGGCACCAAATTCGGTAAGACCGAAGGCGGCGCAGTGTGGCTGGATCCGAAGAAAACCAGTCCGTACAAATTCTACCAGTTCTGGATCAACACCGCCGATGCGGACGTTTATCGCTTCCTGAAATTCTTCACGTTCATGGACATTGAAGAGATCAATGCGCTGGAAGAAGAAGATAAGAACAGTGGTAAAGCACCGCGCGCCCAGTATGTCCTGGCTGAGCAGGTCACACGTCTGGTTCACGGTGAAGAAGGTCTGGTTGCGGCAAAACGCATTACCGAAAGCTTGTTCAACGGCAACCTGAGCGATTTGAGCGAAGCGGATTTCGAACAGCTGGCGCAGGATGGCGTGCCGATGATTGAGATGGAGAAAGGTGCGGATCTGATGCAGGCGCTGGTCGATTCCGAACTGCAACCGTCTCGCGGCCAGGCGCGTAAGACCATTGCGTCTAACGCGGTGACCATCAACGGTGAGAAGCAATCCGATCCGGAATATTTCTTCCAGGAGAGTGATATCCTCTTCGGGCGCTACACCTTATTGCGCCGTGGCAAGAAGAACTATTGTCTGATTTGCTGGAAGTAAGATTTAGTTAGCAGGGGCGTGGGAAACTACGCCCCTTTATTTTTTCAGGGTTGTGATAAGTAAAATGAAAAATATCCTCGCCATCCAGTCCCACGTTGTTTTTGGTCATGCGGGCAACAGCGCGGCTGAATTTCCGATGCGTCGTCTTGGCGCAAATGTCTGGCCGTTAAATACCGTGCAGTTCTCTAACCACACGCAGTACGGCAAATGGACCGGTTGCGTTATGCCGCCGACTCATCTGACTGAAATCGTGCAGGGTATTGCCGATATCGATAAACTCCAGACTTGTGACGCAGTACTAAGCGGCTATCTTGGCTCGGCAGAGCAGGGTGAGCATATTCTGGGTATTGTGCGCCAGGTGAAAGCGGCCAATCCGCGGGCAAAATACTTTTGTGACCCCGTGATGGGGCATCCGGAGAAAGGGTGTATCGTCGCGCCGGGCGTGGCGGAATTTCATGTGCGTCATGCGCTTCCCGCCAGCGACATTATTGCCCCGAACCTGGTTGAACTTGAAATTCTGTGCGAACATGCGGTTCACAATGTGACTGAAGCGGTGATGGCTGCCCGTGAGCTGATCGCCCAGGGGCCAGAAATTGTGCTGGTGAAACATCTGGCTCGCGCAGGTATTAGCACCGATCGTTTCGAGATGCTGCTGGTCACTGCGCAACAGGCGTGGCATATCAGCCGCCCATTAGTTGATTTTGGCGCGCGTCAGCCGGTTGGCGTGGGTGACGTTACCAGCGGCTTGCTGCTGGTGAAACTGCTCCAGGGCGCGTCTTTACAGCAGGCGCTTGAGCATGTGACGGCGGCAGTGTACGAAGTGATGATCGCCACCAAAGAAATGCATGAGTATGAACTGCAGGTAGTGGCCGCTCAGGATCGTATCGCGATGCCTGAACACTACTTTAGCGCGACGCAGTTGTAATCAATGCCCGATGGCGCTCACGCTTATCGGGCGTACGTTTGGCCGTCGGCCAGCCAAGTAAGTAGGCCGGATAAAGCGCCTGGCGCCGCCATCCGGCACATTAGTGATTAGCTCAACCCTTCTGCTTTAAGCGCTGCGGCAACCGCCGGGCGTTCAGCCATACGCGCCATATACGCCTCGATATGGCTTAATCCTGCCATATTCAGCTTAACCGCATAAGCCCAACGCAGTACGGTGAACAGATAAGCGTCTGCAATGCTGAAGCGCGGGCCGCAGATCCATTGCTCATCTTTCAGCGATTCATTCACGTACTGCATTTTTTTCTCCAGCTGCGCGCGAACGGTGGGCTTGAAGTCTTCCGGCGTATCGGGACGGAACAGCGGGGTAAAACCTTTATGCAGTTCTGTCGCAATGTAATTAAGCCATTCGATGGTTTTGTAACGGGAGAGGCTGCTGGTAGGGGCGAGGAGGTGGCGGTCTGGCACTGTGTCCGCCAGGTACTGCATGATGGCGACGCCTTCGGTTAGTAGTGTACCGTCGTCCAGCAGCAGCGCGGGAACTTGTCCTTTGGGGTTTACCGCGAAAAAATCATCGCCGTTTTCCAGACGTTTCTTCATCAAATCGACACCATCCAGCGTGAAATCTTTACCGCTCTCACGCAGCGTGATGTGGGAAGCGAGAGAACAAGCGCCCGGTTTGTAGAACAGTTTCATCGGTAACTCCTTTTGGC
>NZ_JAHLQZ010000306.1:0-3138 GCF_018919505.1 Citrobacter sp. S55_ASV_140 | reverse complement strand
CCGATAAACAGGTCGCCGCTGGTGATGGTTTCAAGTCCGGCGATCATACGCAGCAAGGTCGACTTACCACAGCCTGACGGTCCGACAAACACCACGAACTCCCCTTCGTGAATGTCGAGATTGATATCCTTCGATACCACCACGTCACCCCAGGCTTTCGTTACATTTCGCAGCTGTACGCTCGCCATGCCCTTCTCCCTTCGTTACAACCTGTCATCGACAGCAACATTCATGATGGACTGACTATGCGTTATCCCTCACGGGCGTGAATCCTCCACCCCCCAGCTTTTTTATGGGGGAGGAGGCGGGAGGATGAGAGCGCAGCGTCTGAGACCCGGACCACCAGCCTCAGAGGAATTTCGTGATGCAGCTTGCAAAAATGGGTGGGGTTTTATGTGCGCCAGTGCGCAATACTCACATTTATGTAACACAGATCACATAAAGAACGGGTGGGGCGTAGGTGTAAGGAGGATGGAAAGAGGTTGCCGTATAAAGAAACTAGTACCCGTTAAGCCACCTCTGCAAAATCACCAAACAGGATGGGAACTATGAATATCAAAACTGGCGCACGCATCCTCGCATTGTCTGCATTAACGACGATGATGTTTTCCGCCTCGGCTCTCGCCAAGATTGAAGAAGGTAAGTTGGTCATCTGGATTAACGGCGACAAAGGCTATAACGGCCTCGCTGAAGTGGGTAAAAAATTCGAGAAAGACACGGGTATCAAAGTTACCATTGAGCACCCGGACAAGCTGGAAGAGAAGTTCCCGCAGGTTGCCGCGACTGGCGACGGCCCGGACATCATCTTCTGGGCGCATGACCGTTTTGGCGGCTACGCACAATCTGGCCTGCTGGCTGAAATCACGCCAGACAAAGCGTTCCAGGACAAGCTCTATCCGTTCACCTGGGATGCCGTACGCTATAACGGCAAACTGATTGCGTACCCGATCGCCGTGGAAGCGCTGTCGCTGATTTACAACAAAGACCTCGTTCCGAACCCACCGAAAACCTGGGAAGAAATTCCGGCGCTGGATAAAGAGCTGAAAGCGAAAGGTAAATCCGCGCTGATGTTCAACCTGCAAGAACCGTACTTCACCTGGCCGCTGATTGCCGCCGACGGCGGTTACGCGTTCAAGTTTGAAAACGGCAAGTACGACGTGAAAGACGTGGGCGTGGATAGCGCTGGCGCGAAAGCGGGCCTGACCTTCCTGGTCGACCTGATCAAAAACAAACACATGAATGCGGATACCGACTACTCCATCGCCGAAGCGGCCTTTAACAAAGGCGATACCGCGATGACCATCAACGGTCCGTGGGCGTGGTCCAACATCGATAAGAGCAAGGTGAACTACGGCGTTACGCTGCTGCCAACCTTCAAAGGCAAGCCGTCTAAACCGTTCGTTGGCGTACTGAGCGCGGGTATCAACGCCGCCAGCCCGAACAAAGAACTGGCGAAAGAGTTCCTCGAAAACTACCTGTTGACCGACCAGGGTCTGGATGAAGTGAACAAGGACAAACCACTGGGCGCGGTTGCGCTGAAATCCTTCCAGGAACAGTTAGCGAAAGATCCGCGTATCGCAGCCACCATGGATAACGCCCAGAAAGGCGAAATCATGCCGAACATCCCGCAGATGTCCGCATTCTGGTATGCCGTGCGTACCGCAGTGATCAACGCCGCCAGCGGTCGTCAGACCGTCGATGCCGCGCTGAAAGACGCGCAGGGTCGTATCACCAAGTAATACAGTTGTGAACGTGCCGGATGGCGGCATACATGCCTTATCCGGCCTACAACGTATGTAGGCCTGATAAGCGCAGCGCCATCAGGCACGCTGACCAACAGGTTTTCATTGTTGTTGAGGATTGAACCCCATGGATGTCATTAAAAAGAAACACTGGTGGCAAAGCGACATGCTGAAATGGTCAGTAATGGGTCTGCTTGGTCTGCTGGTCGGTTACCTTGTTGTTTTGATGTACGCTCAGGGGGAGTATCTGTTTGCCATCATGACGCTAATTTTAAGCTCTGTTGGCCTGTATATTTTCGCTAACCGTAAAGCCTATGCCTGGCGCTATGTTTATCCTGGCGTGGCCGGTATGGGGCTGTTTGTCCTGTTTCCGCTCATTTGTACCATCGCCATTGCTTTTACCAACTACAGCAGCACCAACCAACTGACCTTTGAACGTGCTCAACAAGTCCTGATGGATCGTTCTTATCAGGCAGGTAAAACTTACAACTTTGGCCTGTATCCGGCGGGTGATGAGTGGCAACTGGCCCTCACCGACGGTGAAACGGGAAAAAATTATGTTTCCGACGCCTTTAAATTTGGCGGCGAACAGAAGCTGCAGTTAAAAGAAACCGAGGCGCTACCAGCGGGCGAACGTGCGACGCTGCGCATCATCACCCAGAATCGTCAGGCGCTGACTCAGCTAACAGCCATTCTGCCGGACGAAAGCAAAGTCATCATGAGTTCACTGCGTCAGTTCTCAGGTACGCAGCCGCTCTACTCTCTGGCCGATGATGGGACGCTCACCAACAACCAAAGCGGCGTGAAGTACCGCGCTAATAACGATATTGGTTATTATCAGACCATTAACGCAGACGGTAGCTGGGGTACTGAAAAACTCAGCCCGGGCTATACCGTCACCATCGGCTGGGACAATTTCACCCGCGTATTTACCGACGAGGGCATCCAGAAACCGTTCTTCGCCATCTTTATCTGGACGGTAGTGTTCTCAGTCCTGACGGTGATTCTGACCGTGGCTGTGGGTATGGTGCTGGCCTGTCTGGTGCAGTGGGAATCTCTGAAGGGCAAAGCGATTTACCGCGTCCTGCTGATTCTGCCCTACGCCGTACCGTCGTTTATCTCGATTCTGATTTTCAAAGGGCTGTTCAACCAGAGTTTTGGTGAAATCAACATGATGCTCAGCGCGCTGTTTGGTATCAAGCCGGCCTGGTTTAGCGATCCAACCACCGCGCGTTCGATGATTATCATCGTTAACACCTGGCTGGGTTATCCGTACATGATGATCCTGTGCATGGGGCTGCTGAAAGCGATTCCTGACGATCTGTATGAAGCCTCGGCAATGGACGGCGCGGGTCCGTTCCAGAACTTCTTTAAAATTACGTTACCGCTGCTGATC
>NZ_JAHLQZ010000305.1:0-3181 GCF_018919505.1 Citrobacter sp. S55_ASV_140 | reverse complement strand
GTTTATCTGCGGTGGCGCGTTCGCTGGTCTGGACAAAGTGATCGCTAACCGTGTTGAAACCGGCTCCGGCATTGGTTTTGGCGCAACGGTAAAAGCGCAGTCTGATAAAGCCAGCGAAGGTGAGCTGCTGTCGCAGGTGGAGCCGGAAGATCTGATCAAATTTGGTCTGATCCCTGAGTTCATTGGTCGTCTGCCGGTGGTGGCAACGCTGAGCGAACTGAGTGAAGAAGCGCTGATCCAGATCCTGAAAGAGCCGAAAAACGCCCTGACCAAGCAGTACCAGGCGTTGTTCAACCTTGAAGGTGTCGATCTGGAGTTCCGTGAGGAAGCGCTGGATGCGATCGCCAAGAAAGCAATGGCGCGCAAAACCGGTGCCCGTGGTTTGCGTTCTATCGTCGAAGCCGCGCTGCTTGACACCATGTACGATCTGCCTTCGATGGAAGACGTCGAAAAAGTGGTGATCGATGAGTCGGTGATTGGTGGTCAGAGCAAGCCATTGCTGATTTACGGTAAGCCGGAAGCACAGCAGGCATCTGGCGAATAATTCATCAATTCATACAGACATTTAATTAAAAAGGGGGGATTTTATCTCCCCTTTTATTTTTCCGTAAACATGGCGTTGAATGTGTGGGAAACATCCCCATATACTGACATACATGTTAAAGGTGGTGTGAAGCACAGTCGTACCACCTGATTACCTGGCGGACACTAAACTAAGAGAGAGCTCTATGAATCCTGAGCGTTCTGAACGCATTGAAATCCCCGTATTGCCGTTGCGCGATGTGGTGGTTTATCCGCACATGGTCATACCCTTATTTGTAGGGCGGGAAAAATCTATCCGTTGTCTGGAAGCGGCTATGGACCATGATAAAAAAATCATGCTGGTCGCACAGAAAGAAGCGTCAACGGATGAGCCGGGTGTAAACGATCTTTTCACCGTCGGGACCGTGGCCTCTATTTTGCAGATGCTGAAACTGCCTGACGGCACCGTAAAAGTGCTGGTCGAGGGGTTACAGCGCGCGCGTATTTCTGCGCTGTCTGACAACGGCGAGCATTTCTCTGCAAAAGCGGAGTACCTTGACTCGCCTGCCATTGATGAGCGCGAACAGGAAGTGCTGGTGCGTACCGCTATCAGCCAGTTCGAAGGCTATATCAAGCTGAACAAGAAAATTCCACCAGAAGTGTTGACGTCGCTGAACAGCATTGACGATCCCGCGCGTCTGGCGGACACCATCGCTGCGCACATGCCGCTGAAGCTGGCAGACAAGCAGTCCGTGCTGGAGATGTCCGACGTTAACGAACGTCTGGAATATCTGATGGCGATGATGGAATCTGAAATTGATCTGCTGCAGGTTGAGAAACGCATTCGCAACCGCGTGAAGAAGCAGATGGAAAAATCCCAGCGCGAGTACTATCTGAACGAGCAGATGAAAGCTATTCAGAAAGAACTCGGCGAGATGGATGATGCGCCGGACGAAAACGAAGCGCTGAAACGCAAAATCGACGCGGCGAAAATGCCGAAAGAGGCAAAAGAGAAAGCCGAAGCAGAGCTGCAGAAGCTGAAAATGATGTCTCCGATGTCGGCGGAAGCGACCGTGGTCCGTGGCTACATCGACTGGATGGTACAGGTACCGTGGAATGCGCGTAGCAAGGTCAAAAAAGACCTGCGTCAGGCGCAGGAAATCCTCGACACCGACCATTACGGTCTGGAACGCGTCAAAGACCGTATCCTTGAGTATCTCGCGGTTCAAAGCCGTGTGAACAAAATCAAGGGGCCGATCCTGTGTCTGGTTGGGCCGCCGGGGGTAGGTAAAACTTCTCTGGGCCAGTCCATCGCGAAAGCGACCGGGCGTAAATACATCCGTATGGCACTGGGCGGCGTACGTGATGAGGCTGAAATTCGCGGTCACCGCCGGACCTATATCGGTTCGATGCCGGGTAAACTGATCCAGAAAATGGCCAAAGTGGGCGTTAAAAACCCGCTGTTCCTGCTCGATGAGATCGATAAAATGTCTTCCGACATGCGTGGCGATCCGGCTTCCGCGCTGCTTGAGGTGCTGGATCCAGAGCAGAACGTGGCGTTCAGCGATCACTACCTGGAAGTGGACTACGATCTCAGCGACGTGATGTTCGTTGCGACTTCGAACTCCATGAATATTCCGGCGCCGTTGCTGGATCGTATGGAAGTGATCCGTCTGTCCGGCTACACCGAAGACGAGAAGCTGAATATTGCTAAACGTCACCTGTTGCCGAAACAGATTGAGCGTAACGCGCTGAAAAAAGGCGAGCTTACGGTCGACGATAGCGCCATTGTGGGCATTATTCGTTACTACACCCGTGAAGCGGGCGTGCGTAGTCTGGAGCGTGAAATCTCTAAACTGTGCCGCAAAGCCGTGAAGCAGTTGCTGCTCGACAAATCGCTGAAACATATTGTGATCAATGGCGACAACCTGCACGACTACCTGGGCGTACAGCGCTTTGACTATGGTCGCGCGGACAACGAAAACCGCGTCGGTCAGGTGACCGGTCTGGCGTGGACGGAAGTGGGCGGCGATCTGCTGACCATCGAAACCGCCTGCGTTCCGGGTAAAGGCAAGCTGACCTACACCGGTTCTTTGGGTGAGGTAATGCAGGAGTCTATTCAGGCTGCACTGACCGTGGTGCGCGCGCGCGCGGAAAAACTGGGTATTAATCCGGACTTTTACGAAAAACGCGACATCCACGTTCACGTACCGGAAGGGGCAACGCCGAAAGATGGTCCAAGTGCCGGTATTGCCATGTGTACCGCGCTGGTTTCTTGTCTGACCGGTAACCCGGTACGCGCCGATGTGGCGATGACCGGCGAGATCACTCTGCGTGGTCAGGTGCTGCCAATCGGTGGTTTGAAAGAAAAACTGCTGGCGGCGCACCGTGGCGGCATTAAGACGGTCTTAATTCCAGATGAAAACAAACGTGACCTGGAAGAGATTCCGGACAACGTGATTGCCGATCTGGACATCCATCCGGTGAAACGCATCGAGGAAGTTTTGACGCTTGCGCTGCAAAATGAACCCTCTGGAATGCAGGTTGTGACCGCAAAATAGTGACCTCGCGCAAAGAGCACTAATAAAAACAGGGCTGGCAGGCCATTTCGGACTTGCCAGCCTTTTTTTGTATAGCTAATTTAGATGACGGATTAGGC
>NZ_JAHLQZ010000304.1:0-3241 GCF_018919505.1 Citrobacter sp. S55_ASV_140 | reverse complement strand
GGCGCAGCACCGATTCAACGTTCACTGTGGGCTGGCGATAGCGAAACGGGCGTTACCATCATGCAAATGGATGTTGGTCTCGACACCGGTGATATGTTGCTTAAGCTCTCCTGCCCGATTACGGCAGAAGATACCAGCGGTTCTTTATACGACAAGCTGGCGGACCTGGGGCCTCAGGGGCTGATTGAAACGCTAAAACAGTTGGCTGCTGGCACGATAAAACCCGTGGTACAAGATGAATCACTGGTTACGCATGCAGAGAAACTCAGTAAAGAAGAGGCCCGTATCGACTGGTCACTTTCGGCCGCTCAGTTGGAGCGCTGCATCCGCGCCTTTAACCCGTGGCCAATGAGCTATATCGTCATCGACGAGCAACCAGTAAAAATTTGGCAGGCGACGGTTATCGATACGCCCGCTAACGCTGAACCAGGCACAATTCTGGAAGCGAACCGTCAGGGTATCCAGGTTGCAACAAGCGACGGCATCCTGAATCTCGTCTCTTTGCAGCCTGCCGGCAAAAAAGCCATGAGTGCGCAGGATCTGCTTAATTCGCGCCGGGAGTGGTTTGTACCCGGAAACCGTCTGGCCTGACGGTTCATCTCTTTAAGCCCGGTGTGACCGGGCATTTTTATTTTTGCACTTATGAAAAAACATCTTAATTTACGCAGTATGGCAGCCCAGGCCGTCGAGCAGGTTGTCGAAAAGGGGCAATCATTAAGCAACGTGCTGCCCGCCATGCAGCAAAAAGTTGCCGATAAAGATAAAGCGCTGTTGCAAGAGCTTTGCTTCGGCGTATTGCGCACACTTTCGCAACTGGAGTGGATGATCCAGCAACTGATGGAACGTCCGATGACGGGCAAACAGCGTACCGTTCACTACCTGATCATGGTGGGCTTCTACCAACTGCTGCATACCCGTATCCCACCCCATGCTGCGCTGGCCGAAACCGTAGAAGGCGCGGTGGTGATTAAGCGTCCGCAGTTGAAAGGGCTGATCAATGGTGTATTACGCCAGTTCCAGCGCCGTCAGGAAGAACTACTGACCGAGTTCGCACAAAGCGATCTACGTTTCTTACACCCCTCCTGGCTGGTAAAACGTATTAAAGCCGCTTATCCACAGCAATGGGAAGCCATCCTTGAGGCTAATAACCAACGCCCGCCAATGTGGCTCCGTGTTAATCGCAACCACCATACGCGCGACGCCTGGCTGGAACTACTCGCCGAAGCAGGATTGACCGGTTTCCCTCATCCGGATTACCCGGATGCGGTCCGTCTGGAAACACCAGCCCCCGTGCTCGCCCTGCCAGGTTTTGAGCAAGGTTGGGTCACCGTTCAGGATGCCTCTGCCCAGGGTTGCGTCAGCTATCTGCAGCCACAAAACGGAGAGCAGATCCTTGATTTATGTTGCGCTCCCGGCGGCAAGACCACTCACATTCTGGAGGTCGCGCCAGATGCGAACGTGATGGCAGTCGATGTCGACGATAAACGCCTGTCTCGCGTGTATGACAACCTGAAACGCCTGGGTATGAAAGCAACCGTGAAGCAGGGTGATGGTCGTTATCCGCAGCAGTGGTGCGGTGAGCAACAGTTTGACCGTATTTTGCTGGACGCTCCATGTTCTGCCACTGGTGTGATCCGTCGCCATCCGGATATCAAATGGTTGCGTCGCGATCGTGATATTGCCGAACTCGCTCAGTTGCAGGCCGAGATTCTCAACGCGACCTGGACACACCTTAAGCCGGGCGGCACGCTGGTCTATGCAACCTGTTCTATTCTGCCAGAAGAAAACCAACAGCAGATCGCCGCGTTCCTTGCACGCACACCGGATGCGGTGTTAAGCGAAACCGGTACGCCAGAGCAGCCGGGACGTCAGAATTTACCGGGTGCAGAAGATGGCGATGGCTTCTTTTACGCTAAGCTAATCAAAAAGTGATGAGATAACGGGTCGCGACTGATGAAAATTATCATTCTTGGCGCAGGGCAAGTTGGCGGTACGCTGGCTGAAAACCTGGTCGGAGAGAACAACGATATCACGGTAGTCGATACCAATGGTGAGCGCCTGCGCAGCTTGCAGGACAAGTTTGATCTCCGCGTCGTGCAAGGACATGGTTCACATCCCCGTGTATTGCGTGAAGCTGGTGCCGACGATGCCGATATGCTGGTTGCCGTAACCAGCTCAGATGAAACAAATATGGTTGCCTGCCAGGTAGCTTATTCCCTGTTTAATACGCCTAACCGTATCGCACGTATTCGTTCACCGGATTACGTTCGCGATGCAGACAAGCTATTTCAATCCGATGCCGTCCCTATCGATCATCTGATTGCGCCTGAGCAACTGGTTATCGATAGCATTTATCGCCTGATTGAATATCCGGGCGCATTGCAGGTCGTTAATTTTGCCGAGGGCAAAGTCAGTCTGGCGGTCGTGAAAGCTTATTACGGCGGACCGCTAATCGGTAATGCTTTGTCGACCATGCGCGATCACATGCCGCATATCGATACCCGCGTTGCGGCGATATTCCGTCATGACAGGCCAATTCGTCCGCAGGGTTCTACCATCGTTGAAGCGGGTGATGAAGTCTTCTTTATCGCGGCATCACAGCACATTCGCGCCGTCATGAGCGAGCTACAGCGTCTGGAAAAGCCGTACAAACGCATTATGTTAGTCGGTGGCGGTAATATCGGTGCAGGGCTCGCGCGGCGTCTGGAAAAAGATTACAGCGTCAAACTGATCGAGCGTAATCAGCAGCGCGCATCGGAGCTTGCAGAGAAACTGCAAAATACGATCGTCTTTTTTGGCGATGCTTCGGATCAAGAGCTTCTGGCGGAAGAACACATCGATCAGGTTGATCTGTTCATCGCGGTGACCAATGACGATGAAGCTAACATCATGTCGGCGATGCTGGCTAAACGAATGGGCGCCAAGAAAGTGATGGTGCTGATCCAACGCAGAGCGTACGTCGATCTGGTGCAGGGCAGCGTGATCGATATTGCGATTTCACCGCAGCAGGCGACCATCTCCGCACTCCTGAGCCATGTTCGTAAAGCTGATATTGTTGGTGTTTCATCACTACGCCGCGGCGTAGCGGAAGCCATTGAAGCCGTCGCACACGGTGATGAGACAACATCACGGGTAGTAGGTCGCTCGATTGATGAAATTAAACTTCCGCCCGGCACTATTATTGGCGCTGTTGTACGGGGTAATGATGTGATGATTGCTAATGACAACCTGCGTATTGAAC
>NZ_JAHLQZ010000303.1:0-3257 GCF_018919505.1 Citrobacter sp. S55_ASV_140 | reverse complement strand
AAAATCGTCACGCCGGGAACCGAACCCCAGCGTCAGGCAACGTAAATAAAGCGCGGCTAAATCGCGTTGTCCGGGGCTGCGCTCATTGAGTAACGCGGTGATCTTATGAGGGATCAGATCGCCGGCGCTATGGGTCTGCCACAAATGGTACTCCAGCGGGCAACTCTGCCAGAGTGAGAGGGCTGGCCAGTCGCCATAGAGTACAGATTCATCAATCAGCGCGACCAGGGCGTAAACCGCGTCATCAATCTGCTGCTGAAAGGGGGTACCCAATTCACGGATTAGACGTCGGTTATACTCTGCCACCGCCTGACTGGCGTACTCAAAAGCCTCCGTGTGCAATTCATCAGGCGGCAGCGTGGTGCTTTTCCAGCGTTCAAACTGCGCCAGCCAGCGAGAGAAGACGTCATCAAACAGACGGCAGGCAGGCATATCAGGATTCGTAGGCGTCATGGCGATCCTCCTGACGGTAAAGCATGATCCGCTGCGGCATGTCATCGGTTTCATGCAGCGGAGCAATGACCAGCGGCGTCTCTTTTTCAAACCACTGGGTGGTAAGCGTTAACGTGAACAGGGCGATACTGCTGTCGACTTCCCAGTCGCCGTGCTGTTCGGCGGACAGTGGAGTGAGTGTCATCCCATGCATTCGCTGACGACGCAAAACGGCCAAAAACGGTTGGCTGGCGATAAGGCTCTTTTGTAACCAGCTTTCTGCTCTGGAGGTGCTGCCAGCAGGCATCAGCAGACCAATCACCACCTGTTCTCCGGCATGGATATTCGCGGGGAGCTGAAGCGAAAACATGTTATCCAGTTTGCTGAAGTTGATCCGTTGATAGCGGCGATGAATATGCGCCAATTGATTTTTCAACATGGTGAAAAGGGAGGCGAATGCCGGCTGCATGTTTTGATAATCGAAGGTCGGCAGCAAGGGCAGGGTTTTATCCTGGGTCAGAATTGCCGTCTGCCCGAGAAATAAACACAGCGCGCGGTAAAGATCCTCAGGGTGTGGACGCCCACCGTTAATCAGGCTTTCCAGCAGCGGTAAAGCCCCTTGAATACTTTGTAACGACAGCGTTAGCCACAGCCAGTCATTGGTGCGTTGGCTCTGTTGCGCCAACTGCATTTCCCGGCTTAAAAACAGAATTTTTTCTCTTGCCTGTAAGCAGAGTTGTTGCGTGTTGCGGGAAAGATAGCTCTCTTCACTGACGCTGGGCGAGGGCGGAAACCAGTCGCTCTGACGAAATCCTGCTTCGGTATACACTATCTGAAGTAGCGGCAGACAGATTAAATCGGCGCGTTCATGCTGACAAACCAGGCGTGGTGCGGGCTGCCACAGCGAAATACTTTCAGGAAATTCTCCGCTGCTCAGATCCGGCATTGGGGCGCTGTTCGTTGAGCGATAGCGGTCATTCATCAACTGCCACTGTCCGGCGCGGTTTAGCGGCGGCAGCGCCAGCCAGAGAATATGTTCACTGTCCGGCGCGGCGGGGAGCAGATGTTGGCAGTCGAACTCCAGCGGCGAGTCGCGGCTGATATCGTACTCAACCGGCGTGCCGTCGGGCATGATTGCCTCAAGACGCAGGATACGCAGCATACCGGCACACAGTGCGGCTTCGTCGATATGTAGGTGGTTAACGCCCCAGAATCCGGGATTGGCGCACCGCGCCAGCATGGCGGGAAGCATTTCATTGCGCAGTGCCTGTAACTGGAAATGTTGCGGCAACATCGCCATCCCTTCGTACCAGCAGACCATTGCCGGAATCGTGCTCATAGTATCTTCCTTGTTCAGGGCGCCAGAATTGCCTCATCCGTCATCAGTAGCAGATGCAGTGAACTGACTTTATCCAGCCGGAGCCGGTGATCGCCTTCACTGCGATAACGCGCAAACAGTAGTGTTGCTTCTGTCGTAACGCCCTGCAGGGGATTTTCTTGCGCAACAAAACGTGAACCTGGCACCAGCTCCAGAGACCAGACGCGAAATCCGTCAGGGTTATCACGCAATAATTGTGATTTGGCATTAAACCACTGTGTCGCGGAGAGTGACTGGACGGTGGGTAACAGCGCGCTATCGGTAATAGCGACAATATCCACTGCTACCGGTGCGTTATCATTGGCATCCGGAACTGTTTCAATAATTACATCATTAAATGCCACACGGTTTTGCCACAATGAACAGCCGCTATTCAGTAACGTTAAGGTACTGAATAATATTAATATGGCCGAATGGCATATGCCGCTTTTCATATAAAGTCCTTTTATATTGTTATAAGAACGGTAATTAATGGTTGAGGTTTGTTTTTTGATTTAAATCATTATTCAGCGCGGATTATAAAATAAAAAACGTTTTACTTGATTTATTCACATGGTGAATTAGTTTTGTTGAAAATATCATTTCAGTGATTATTTATTTTTATCTTATTGATTTTAATTGGTTATTTAATTGCTTTTGATTTTTATCAAAGCGGCGATCCTGGTGTAAAAACTGAAAAATTAAGTTGATATTTATTTTTTGTTGTGTTTTTTATATTGCATGTAGTTATTCAGAAAAATCTATTTTCGAATAATGGTGCGGCAAAAATAGCACCAGGGATACTATTGCAATAAAAAGGATTAAATATGGCAGAGAGCATTCAGCATAAACTCAACCGTATTAGGCCGCCGCGCGTGCAAATAACCTATGACGTGGAAACTGGTGGCGCGATTGAGAAAAAAGAACTTCCTTTGGTTGTTGGTATTTTAGCGGATCTATCCGGGCATCCGGCATCTCCACCGGCCAAATTACGTGAGCGCCGTTTTGTTGAAATCGATCGTGATAATTTCGACGATGTACTCTCTTCTGCCTCGCCTCGTCTGGCGATACAGGTTGAAAATCGTCTGGCTAATGATGGCAGTAAACTGAACGTAGAACTCCACTTCAACGAATTCGACGACTTTTCTCCTCTCAATATCATTAATCAGGTTAAACCCCTCCAACGTCTTTTTCTTGCCCGTCAACGCTTACGCGACCTGCTGACCAAACTGGATGGTAACGACGATCTGGATACGTTGTTGCAGCAGGTAGTCAATGACAACGCTGAGCTTCAGGCGTTAAGACCCATTGCTGAAGAAAAACCGACTGACAACGCGTAACTAAAAAGGGGAAGAACAATGGACAATGTTCAGGAACAAGCTGAAACCGGTGGGCAAACCGTTACGCTGAGCGTGCTGGACCGCATTATTCAGGAAGGGCGGATGGCGCGCGATGAGCTACAGCAGAC
>NZ_JAHLQZ010000302.1:0-3268 GCF_018919505.1 Citrobacter sp. S55_ASV_140 | reverse complement strand
TAACAATACCTGCAAGTTATCCGGCCTGAAAAACACGCCCATTCAATAAATTCATCTTTTCACTGCTGATTCATCAATAATAGCGCTCATTACGTAATCTTTTTTCACCAATCAGCAATGACCATTGCGTTTTTTATTTTCCGCACCGTAATTCGCTTGCGCCCTCTCCCGCTTTGCGGCATTTTCTTTATCAAGCAAACATAAAAAGCATCACGCAACAGGTTAACGGAGAAGGTTATGTGTTCTATTTTTGGCGTATTCGATATTAAAACTGACGCAGTTGAACTGCGTAAAAAAGCCCTGGAATTATCTCGTCTGATGCGCCATCGCGGCCCGGACTGGTCAGGTATTTACGCCAGTGATAACGCCATTCTGGCGCACGAACGTCTGTCCATCGTCGACGTCAATGCCGGTGCTCAGCCGCTGTACAACGTGAAGAAAACGCATATCCTGGCGGTTAACGGTGAAATTTATAACCATCAGGCGCTGCGCGCGGAATACGGCGATCGCTATCAGTTCCAGACCGGTTCAGACTGCGAAGTTATCCTCGCGCTGTATCAGGAAAAAGGCCCGGAGTTCCTGGATGACCTACAAGGCATGTTTGCTTTTGCCCTGTACGACAGCGAACAGGACGCTTATCTTATTGGTCGCGATCACATCGGGATCATCCCACTGTATATGGGTTACGACGAACACGGTAACTTCTACGTCGCGTCTGAAATGAAAGCCCTGGTTCCGGTATGTCGCACAATCAAAGAATTCCCGGCCGGTAGCTATTTGTGGAGTAAGGACGGCGAAATTCGTCAGTATTATCAGCGTGATTGGTTTGATTACGATGCGGTAAAAGACAACGTGACCGATAAAAACGAGCTGCGTCAGGCGCTGGAAGATGCGGTGAAAAGCCATCTGATGTCAGATGTTCCTTATGGTGTACTGCTGTCCGGTGGTCTGGATTCCTCGGTCATTTCCGCGATTACGAAAAAATACGCGGCGCGCCGTGTTGAAGATCAGGAACGTAGTGAAGCCTGGTGGCCGCAGTTGCACTCCTTCGCCGTCGGCCTGGAAGGCGCACCGGATCTGCAAGCCGCGCAAGAGGTCGCGAACCATCTGGGTACCGTGCACCATGAGATCCACTTCACCGTGCAGGAAGGTCTGGATGCTATCCGCGACGTGATTTATCACATCGAAACCTACGATGTCACAACGATCCGCGCCTCAACGCCGATGTACTTAATGTCGCGTAAAATTAAAGCGATGGGCATTAAAATGGTGCTGTCGGGTGAAGGCTCTGACGAAGTATTCGGCGGCTATCTCTATTTCCACAAAGCGCCAGACGCGAAAGAGCTGCATGAAGAAACCGTGCGTAAGCTGCAGGCGCTGCATATGTTCGACTGCGCCCGCGCCAACAAAGCGATGTCTGCCTGGGGTGTGGAAGCTCGCGTGCCTTTCCTGGATAAGAAATTCCTTGATGTGGCGATGCGCATCAACCCGCAGGATAAAATGTGCGGCAACGGTAAAATGGAAAAACATGTGCTGCGCGAATGTTTTGAATCTTACCTGCCTGCCAGCGTCGCATGGCGTCAGAAGGAGCAGTTCTCTGATGGTGTCGGTTACAGCTGGATCGATACCTTGAAAGAGGTGGCTGCTGAGCAAGTTTCTGACCAACAACTGGAAACCGCCAGCTTCCGTTTCCCTTACAACACGCCATCGTCTAAAGAAGCGTATTTGTACCGTGAGATTTTTGAAGAATTGTTCCCGGTTGCCAGCGCGGCGGAATGCGTGCCTGGCGGACCATCAGTAGCCTGTTCTTCCGCCAAAGCGATTGAATGGGATGAAGCGTTTAAAACCATGAACGATCCCTCTGGTCGTGCGGTTGGCGTACATCAGTCCGCTTATAAATAAGTTAATCCTTAGAAAAGAGCCCTACGGGGCTCTTTTTTTATGTCTGTTTTCTGTGCAAAAAAACAATTAATAACTAATAATTGCCGAATATTGCGCCATGCTGTTCGCAACCTAACCAAACAGTCACATTCCAGCTATTTTCAATGAAAAAGGGGTTGACGCTTCAAGGCTCAATACGCATAATGCGCCCCGCAACGCCGATAAGGTTACGCGAAAAAAAGATGGCTACGTAGCTCAGCTGGTTAGAGCACATCACTCATAATGATGGGGTCACAGGTTCGAATCCCGTCGTAGCCACCATCTTTTTTGCGGGAGTGGCGAAATTGGTAGACGCACCAGATTTAGGTTCTGGCGCCGCAAGGTGTGCGAGTTCAAGTCTCGCCTCCCGCACCATTCACCCGTAAGCGTTGCACGGATGGGGTATCGCCAAGCGGTAAGGCACCGGTTTTTGATACCGGCATTCCCTGGTTCGAATCCAGGTACCCCAGCCATTTTTTCTTCGATATAGCGGTTCACCGCAACGGTCATTGGGGTATCGCCAAGCGGTAAGGCACCGGTTTTTGATACCGGCATTCCCTGGTTCGAATCCAGGTACCCCAGCCATCGAAGAATATAATAGTATCAGGCTACGTAGCTCAGCTGGTTAGAGCACATCACTCATAATGATGGGGTCACAGGTTCGAATCCCGTCGTAGCCACCATATTAAGGACGTATCGACTCGTTCGGTAAAGCCAAAATATTGTTGGGGTATCGCCAAGCGGTAAGGCACCGGATTCTGATTCCGGCATTCCGAGGTTCGAATCCTCGTACCCCAGCCAATTTCAAAAGTCGTCCACATTGTGGGTGCGCCCGTTGGGGTATCGCCAAGCGGTAAGGCTCTGGTTTCTGATACCAGCATTCCGAGGTTCGAATCCTCGTACCCCAGCCATATTAAAAAAGCTCGCTTCGGCGAGCTTTTTGCTTTTCTGCGTTTATCGCCAGATGGCGCTCCGCTTATCAGGCCTACGTATTTCCCCCGTAGGCCTGCCTGAATTACAATCCTAACGCATACTTCAAGGCCTGACGTTTCAGTACGCCTGCGCGCTCTGCGGCCATTAACCCGAGATTACGCATGATACGCAGCGGCTGCAGGTTGTTGCTGAATCCGGCGTAGAACAGATCCATCCCACTCTGCATAATGAAATTATCAGTCATACGACGATTCTGATAGCGCTTCAGCACCGGCTGACTGGCCCAGGATTCACCGTAGCTGCGCGCATTAACCAGCACGTCAATCAGCGCATCCACATCACGGAACCCCAGATTAACGCCCTGCCCCGCCAGCGGATGAATGGTATGCGCGGCATCGCCCACCAACGCCAGACC
>NZ_JAHLQZ010000301.1:0-3274 GCF_018919505.1 Citrobacter sp. S55_ASV_140 | reverse complement strand
AACCAATGCCGGAGCCGGTTTCAACACGGTTAGCGATCACTTTGTCCAGACCAGCGAACGCGCCACCGCAGATAAACAGGATCTTGGAGGTATCAACCTGCAGGAACTCTTGCTGCGGATGTTTACGCCCCCCCTGCGGCGGAACGGCGGCAACCGTACCTTCGATCAGTTTCAACAGCGCTTGCTGTACGCCTTCGCCAGAAACGTCACGGGTAATGGACGGGTTGTCAGACTTACGAGAAATCTTGTCGATTTCATCGATATAGACGATCCCGCGCTGCGCTTTCTGTACGTCGTAGTCGCACTTCTGCAGCAGTTTCTGAATAATATTTTCAACATCTTCACCCACATAACCGGCTTCGGTCAGCGTGGTGGCGTCAGCCATAGTAAACGGAACGTCCAGCAGGCGCGCCAGCGTTTCAGCCAGCAGCGTTTTACCGGACCCCGTCGGGCCAATCAGCAGGATGTTACTTTTGCCCAACTCGACGCCATTGCTGGTGTCGCCGTTGCGCAGACGTTTGTAATGGTTGTATACCGCGACCGCCAACACTTTCTTCGCCTGTTCCTGACCGATAACGTAATCGTCCAGGTGATTGCGAATTTCATGTGGCGTCGGCAGCGCACTGCGTTCACGGTGCGGTGCTACTTCCTTAATCTCTTCGCGAATGATGTCGTTACACAAATCGACACATTCGTCGCAGATATACACGGATGGACCGGCAATCAGCTTCCGCACTTCATGCTGGCTTTTGCCGCAAAAAGAGCAGTACAACAATTTGCCCGAGCCATCTTTGCGTTTATCTGTCATGGGTCAAAACCTCTTCTTTGTTCTTTGTGCCGCACACGACGACGCAAATGCCATTCTCAGGCGCAAGACGCTAGTCAGCGTTGTGCCGCTCCAGGTAATTATAGCGGCACACCTGCGCACTGGGCATTAATTACGATGGGTCAAAATCGAGTCGACCAGACCGTATTCTACCGCTTCAGAAGCGGAGAGGAAGCGATCGCGCTCGGTATCACGTTCAATCTGCTCAAGAGATTGACCCGTATGATGCGCCATAAGTTCGTTCATGCGCCCTTTTACCTTCAGGATTTCGCGGGCATGAATTTCAATATCCGTTGCCTGGCCCTGGTAACCGCCCAGAGGCTGGTGGATCATGACGCGAGAGTTAGGCAGGCAAAAACGTTTACCTTTCGCCCCGGCAGTCAGCAGGAACGCGCCCATTGAGGCCGCCTGGCCCATACAAATGGTGCTGACGTCCGGCTTAATAAACTGCATGGTGTCATAGATAGACATCCCGGCAGTAATTACCCCACCAGGGGAGTTGATGTACAGGTAGATATCTTTTTCCGGGTTTTCTGCTTCCAGGAACAGCATCTGCGCCACAATCAGGTTAGCCATATGGTCTTCGACCTGGCCAGTCATAAAAATGACGCGTTCCTTAAGTAGACGAGAATAGATATCAAAAGAGCGCTCACCACGTGAGGTCTGTTCAATGACCATCGGCACCAGCGCCATATGGGGTGCAAAGTTATCTCGTTCGCCGCTGTATGACATTTCCGTCTCCTGGATAAAATTTGAAAAAACCTGCTGTGCTGATTGTAACCTTATGGACGGATTATCAGCTAGTCCCTCAGTAATGGGTACGACATCGCCATAATTCAAGCATAACAATCTTTTGTTGTAACGCTAACACTGAAACGCTGTTTTCGCACTCTTCCCATGCAAAATGCGTGACAAAAAAAAACCCGCCACCAAAAGGTGACGGGCTTGCGTACGAAATTCGTGCTACAAAAGCGACGAATTACGCCTGCTGGTTCATCAGCTCGTTGAAGGAAGTGGCTTTTTCAGTCACTTTCGCTTTCGCCAGAACGGCTTCAACAGCTTGTTCTTCCAGAGCGACGTTACGCATGTTGTCCATCAGCTCTTTGTTTTTGCTGTAGAACTCAACAACTTCTTTCGGATCTTCGTAAGCAGAAGCCATCTCTTCGATCAGGCCTTTAACGCGATCTTCGTCAGCTTTCAGCTCGTTGGTGCGAATAACTTCGCCCAGCAGCAGGCCTACAACTACGCGACGCTTAGCCTGTTCTTCGAACAGTTCACGCGGCAGTTCCAGAGCTTGTTTCTCGTTACCGCCAAAACGCTGCGCAGCCTGACGACGCAGAACGTCGATTTCGCTGTCGATCAGAGCAGCCGGTACGTCGATGTCGTTAGCTTTTACCAGACCTTCGATCGCCTGAGACTTAACGCGGTTACGCACAGCGCCTTTCAGCTCGCGTTCCATGTTTTTACGTACTTCAGCACGCAGACCGGCTACGGAACCGTCTTCAACGCCGAAACGTTTGATGAATTCTTCAGTCAGTTCCGGCAGTTCGCGTTCTTCAACTTTCTTCAGGTTGATAACGAACTTAGCGGCTTTACCTTTCAGGTTTTCAGCGTGGTACTCTTCCGGGAAGGTCACGTCGATAGTGAACTCTTCGCCAGCTTTGTGGCCTTTAACGCCTTCTTCAAAGCCTGGGATCATACGACCCTGGCCCATCGCCAGTACGAAGTCAGACGCTTTGCCGCCTTCGAACTCTTCGCCGTCGACAGAACCGGTGAAGTCGATGGTTACACGGTCTTCTGCATCAGCAGCGCCGTCTTTATCTTTCCAGGTAGCCTGCTGCTTACGCAGAGTGTCCAGCATTACATCAACGTCAGCGTCGGTGACTTCAACAACCGGTTTTTCAACTTCGATTGCTTCCAGGCCAGTCAGCTCAACTTCCGGGTACACTTCGAACTCTACCGCGTAAGTAAAATCTTCACCCAGCTTGTATTCACCCGGAACGTAGTTCGGTGCGCCAGCCGGATTGATTTTTTCTTTGATGATCGCGTCAACGAAGTTGCGGCTCATCAGGTCGCCCAGCACGTCCTGACGCACGGAAGCGCCATAACGCTGAACAACAACATTCATCGGTACTTTTCCTTTGCGGAAACCGTCAATACGCACTTTCTTCGCTACGTTGACCAGCTCGCTTTTCACAGCGGTCTCGATGCTGTCAGCAGCGATAGTAATCGTTACACGGCGGCCAAGGCCTTGAGTGGTTTCAACTGAAACTTGCATCTTGTTACCTCAAAAAATCACAGTGCTCGGTCAACTCTTCTCCGCAAGCACAGGTTGTTGGCTTCGCGGAACTGGGATGTTCTCATAAGCAATCACATTCCCTGTCGTCAGAATCATCCCGAAGACATTCCGAAAAATAAGACGCGCATTATAGCGGCATCACTTTTATG
>NZ_JAHLQZ010000300.1:0-3283 GCF_018919505.1 Citrobacter sp. S55_ASV_140 | reverse complement strand
GAAAAAACAGCGTCGGCGAACTTTTCGCTGTTTCGTATCGCTTTTGCGGTTTTCCTGACCTACATGACGGTCGGTCTGCCTTTACCCGTCATTCCTCTGTTTGTGCACCACGAGCTGGGCTATGGCAATACCATGGTCGGTATCGCCGTAGGCGTACAGTTTCTGGCAACGGTCTTAACGCGTGGTTATGCCGGGCGCTTAGCCGATCAATATGGCGCTAAACGTTCGGCGCTACAGGGGATGTTTGCCTGTGGGCTGGCGGGCGCGGCGTGGCTTTTAGCCGCGCTATTACCTGTCTCTGTCCCGGTGAAATTTGCGTTGTTGATTGTCGGACGTCTGATCCTCGGCTTTGGCGAAAGCCAACTGCTCACCGGAACGCTGACCTGGGGACTAGGGCTGGTTGGCCCAACGCGTTCCGGTAAGGTGATGTCGTGGAACGGGATGGCGATTTACGGTGCGCTGGCTGCCGGTGCGCCGTTGGGCTTGCTGATCCATAGCCACTTCGGCTTCGCGGCGCTGGCGGGAACCACGATGGTATTACCGCTGCTGGCCTGGGCATTCAACGGCACCGTTCGTAAAGTGCCTGCGCATGCCGGGGAGCGGCCTTCACTGTGGAGCGTGGTCGGGCTTATCTGGAAACCGGGCCTGGGTCTGGCATTGCAGGGCGTGGGTTTTGCCGTCATCGGTACGTTTATTTCGCTTTATTTTGTCAGCAATGGCTGGACGATGGCGGGATTCACCCTGACCGCGTTTGGCGGGGCATTTGTGCTGATGCGCATTCTGTTTGGCTGGATGCCGGACCGGTTCGGCGGCGTGCAGGTCGCCGTTGTTTCATTGCTGGTTGAAACTGCGGGTCTGATCCTGCTGTGGCAGGCTCCCTCTGCCTGGGTTGCTCTGCTCGGGGCGGCATTAACCGGGGCCGGATGTTCGCTTATCTTCCCGGCATTGGGCGTTGAGGTTGTGAAGCGAGTGCCCGCGCAGGTTCGCGGTACGGCGCTGGGCGGTTACGCCGCATTTCAGGATATCTCCTACGGCGTAAGCGGCCCTGTCGCCGGGGTGCTGGCCACCGCGTACGGCTATCCCTCGGTATTCCTTGCCGGGGCGATATCCGCCGTGGTGGGAATTGTTGTGACGTTGCTGACTTTGCGAAAAGGCTAAGCGACCAGCCAGAAAATGGCTAACGCAATCATCAAGGCAATAAATATCAGTCCCGGTCGTGTCGACAGTGATTTAACCGTTTCAATCATCGGCGCGAACGGGCTGTAAATGGGCTGAGGATGGCGCGGATCGTTTAATTCCTGCTCTCGGTCACGTTCCACGCGGCGCAGGAAGATTTGGTTCAGCAAGTCCAGCACCTGAACCGTGGTCAGAATCGATTGTGGCTGGATCTGATACGTCTGCTGCGCGTACTCTTTGATTGCCGTCAGCTCATTCGGCTCTAACGGCAACTTCAGCGCCGCCTGCAGCGTTTGTAAGGTCGGGGCAGTTTGCAGACTGAGCGTCTGGCGCGCCTGCAGCCAGGTGACCAGATGCGAAAATTGTTTGGCGGGGATTAACTCTCCGCTTTTTACCCCAGACAGCTCCAGCATAGACTGCCAGATCATCTTACCGGATTCGCCTGTGGCCGCCGCCAGTTTGGTCACCAACTGGTTCAGCGTATTGTGCTCTGCGGGGAGTAACGGACGATCGGTAGCCGGACGCTGCTGCGGCTGCGGAATCGAAAGCTGACCTTGTTGTAACAGGGTCAGCACGTTCTTCAATTGCTCAGGCGTGAGTTGGCTAAGCGCCGTCTGCCCGTACTGCTGGCGGATAAAATCACTCACCGCCTGACGGTTATTTCCCTGACTCAATAGCTCCGTGAGCTGCGACAGCACCTGACGATTAGCATGGTTCTGTTGTGCGACTTCCAGCCGCTGGTTCAAATTTTGTTCGGCGGCGGGAAAGTGACGTGACTGCAACGGTGTATCACTTTTGACGCCCAGATCGTGTTTCATTCCGGCCCACACCTCAGCGCTTTGCTGCTGAGTGAGCGAAATCAAACGGGTAATCAGTCGTTCCAGCACGGTACGTTGTATCGTGGATAACGGTTGCTCACCTGCAACGGAGGGGGCATTTTGACCTTCGCCGGGAGGGCGAGCGGGCGTACCTGAAATGGGCTGCATCGTCTCTGTTCCTTAAATCTGTGCTGACCAGGTCTCGCAGTATGCCTGGCGGCGAGATTATGGCACACTTGCCCGGTTAACTCTCGTTCTCAAACAGGTGCGAAAGACGTGAAAATCCTCGTTGATGAAAATATGCCCTATGCCCGCGAACTGTTCAGTCGTTTGGGGGAGGTCAAAGCGGTTCCTGGTCGTCCGATTCCCGTTGCCGAACTGGATGATGCGGATGCCTTAATGGTGCGCTCGGTGACGAAAGTCAATGAATCACTGCTCAGCGGAAAACCGGTTAAATTTGTCGGTACGGCAACCGCAGGCACGGACCATGTGGATGAAGCCTGGCTTGCGCAGTCGGGAATCGGTTTTTCCGCAGCGCCCGGATGTAATGCGATTGCGGTCGTAGAATATGTTTTTTCAGCGTTGCTGATGCTGGCGGAGCGCGACGGTTTTGCGTTACGCGATCGTACCGTGGGCATCGTCGGTGTTGGAAACGTGGGCGGACGTTTGCAGGCGCGACTGGAAGCGCTGGGGATCCGTACCTTGCTGTGCGATCCGCCGCGGGCCGATCGCGGTGACGAGGGCGATTTCCGCTCGCTGGACGAACTGGTACAGCAGGCCGATGTGCTGACTTTCCATACGCCGTTATTTAAAGACGGCCCGTACAAAACGCTGCACCTGGCGGATGACGCGCTGATGAGTCGGCTGAAGCCGGGCACCATTCTGATCAACGCCTGCCGGGGGCCGGTTATCGACAATACGGCATTACTGAATCGGCTTAACGCCGGGCAGGCGCTGAGCGTGGTGTTGGATGTCTGGGAAGGCGAGCCGGATCTCAATGTGGCGTTGCTGGAGAAAGCCGATATCGGCACGGCGCACATTGCCGGGTATACCCTGGAAGGAAAAGCGCGTGGGACCACGCAGGTCTTTGAGGCCTATAGTAAGTTTATTGGTCGCGAACAGCACGTTGCGCTGAACACCCTGTTACCTGCGCCGGAATTTGGGCGTATCACGTTGCATGGCCCGTTAGATCAGCCAACGCTGAAAAGGCTGGCGCATTTAGTGTATGATGTGCGCCGCGATGATGCGCCGCTGCGTAAAGTCGCTGGAATTCCGGGTGAGTTTGATAA
>NZ_JAHLQZ010000002.1:0-88205 GCF_018919505.1 Citrobacter sp. S55_ASV_140 | reverse complement strand
ATTTCCTGTCTGAGGAAGCGCAAAGCGTAATTGGTCAGGTACATCCGCAAACCGCTCCGGCGCGGGCGGTGCTGGAGAAAGAAGGATTTCGCTACCGTAACTATGTCGACATTTTCGATGGCGGGCCGACGCTGGAATGCGATATCGACCGCGTTCGCGCTATCCGTAAAAGCAGGCTGGTGGAAGTGGCGGAAGGTCAGCCAGCGATCGGCGATTACCCGGCCTGTCTGGTCGCTAATGAAAACTATCAAAACTTCCGCGTCATGTTGGTTCGCGCTGACCCGGATACCCAACGTCTGGTACTGACGGCGGCGCAACTGGACGCCCTGAAATGCCACGCGGGCGACCATGTACGTTTTGTGCGTCTTTGTGCAGAGGAGAAAACAGCATGACATTATGGATAAACGGCGACTGGGTGACGGGGCTTGGCGAGCGTCGGGTGAAAACGAATCCGGTAAGCGGTGATGTGCTGTGGCAAGGTAATGATGCCGACGCGACTCAGGTGATGCAGGCGTGCCGTGCTGCGCGCACCGCCTTTGCCGGTTGGGCTAAACACCCCTTTAGCACGCGTCAGGCTATTGTCGAAAAATTTGCTTCATTGCTGGAAAGCAATAAAGCCGAGCTAACGCAGATTATCGCCCGGGAAACCGGCAAGCCGCGCTGGGAAGCCGCCACTGAACTGACGGCGATGATCAATAAAATTGCTATTTCCGTGAAAGCTTACCATGCCCGTACCGGGGAGCAGCACAGTGAACTACCGGATGGCGCGGCGACGTTGCGCCATCGGCCGCACGGCGTGCTGGCGGTATTTGGCCCGTATAACTTCCCTGGCCATTTGCCCAATGGCCATATTGTTCCGGCTCTGCTGGCGGGCAACACGTTGATTTTCAAGCCCAGCGAGCTGACGCCGTGGACCGGTGAAGCCGTGACAAAGCTGTGGGAACAGGCGGGATTGCCGCCGGGCGTGCTGAATCTGGTGCAGGGCGGACGCGAAACGGGGCAGGCGCTGAGCGCGCTGGAAGACCTCGACGGTCTGCTGTTTACCGGCAGTGCCAATACCGGTTATCAGCTGCATCGACAGTTATCCGGCCAGCCGGAAAAAATCCTTGCGCTGGAGATGGGCGGCAACAACCCTCTGATCATTGAGAACCCGGAAGATATTGATGCGGCAGTACATCTGACCATTCAATCCGCATTTGTTACCGCCGGGCAGCGTTGTACCTGCGCCCGTCGCCTGTTGGTTAAAAACGGCGCGCAGGGGGATGCGTTCCTCGCGCGTCTGGTGGAAGTCAGCCAACGACTAATGCCAGGTCACTGGGATGCGGAACCGCAGCCGTTTTTAGGCGGGCTGATTTCTGAACAGGCCGCACAGCACGTTTGTGATGCCTGGCAACGTCTGGCGTCGTTGGGGGGGCGCACGCTGCTGGCGCCACGCATGGTGAAAGCCGGAACGTCGCTGCTGACCCCCGGTATTATTGAACTGACCGACGTGGCAAACGTACCCGATGAAGAGGTTTTTGGTCCACTGCTCGGCATCTGGCGCTATGACAGCTTTGATGACGCGATTCGTATGGCGAACAACACCCGCTTTGGGTTGTCATGCGGGCTGGTTTCACCCGATCGCAGCCAGTTTGATCAACTCCTGCTGGAGGCGCGGGCCGGGATTGTTAACTGGAATAAACCGTTAACCGGCGCGGCAAGCACCGCACCGTTTGGTGGTGTGGGCGCGTCCGGTAACCATCGCGCCAGCGCGTGGTATGCCGCAGATTATTGCGCCTGGCCGATGGCGAGCCTGGAATCTCCGGCCTTAACCCTGCCGTCGGCGCTCAGCCCCGGTCTGGATTTCTCTTGCGGGGATAAACGATGAAAGCGCGTGAGGTCAATTTCGATGGTCTGGTGGGACTCACCCACCACTATGCGGGACTGTCATTTGGTAATGAGGCTTCGACCAGCCACCGTTTTCAGGTGTCGAACCCTCGTCTGGCGGCAAAGCAGGGTTTGTTAAAAATGAAAGCGCTGGCTGATGCGGGATTCCCTCAGGCGGTGATCCCGCCTCATGAACGTCCCTATATCCCGGCGCTGCGTCAGTTGGGCTTTTGCGGCAGTGATGAGCAGATTCTGGACAAGGTGGCGCGTCAGGCGCCGCACTGGCTCTCCAGCGCCAGCTCCGCATCACCTATGTGGGTGGCGAATGCGGCAACGGTCTGTCCTTCGGCAGATTCACTGGACGGGAAAGTGCATTTAACGGTGGCGAATCTGAATAATAAGTTCCACCGTTCGCTGGAAGCGCCGACGACCGAAGCGTTGTTACGCTCGATTTTTCGTGATGAAAATACCTTTGCGATTCACGGCGCATTGCCTCAGGTTGCGTTATTCGGTGATGAAGGGGCGGCAAACCATAACCGCCTTGGTGGGGATTATGGCGATCCCGGCGTACAACTGTTTATTTACGGTCGTGAAGAGGGGAATGCGTCACAGCCGAGGCGCTATCCGGCGAGACAATCTCGTGAAGCCAGCGAGGCTGTAGCCCGGCTGAATCAGGTCAATCCACATCAGCTTGTTTTTGCTCAGCAAAACCCGGACGTTATCGATCTTGGCGTGTTTCATAACGATGTGATTGCGGTGTCGAATCGTCAGGTGCTGTTTTGTCATCAGCAGGCGTTTGTCAGACAGCAAACGTTGTTAGAGCAACTACGCCGTCAGGTGGACGGTTTTACCGCGCTGGAAGTCCCGGCCGCGGAGGTGTCGGTGCAGGATGCGGTAACGACCTATCTGTTTAACAGCCAATTACTGAGTCGTGACGACGGTTCGATGATGCTGGTTTTACCGCAGGAATGTCGGGAGCATGCTGGCGTGTGGCGATATCTGAGCCGCTTGCTTGCAGATGACAATCCGATCGATGACCTGCGGGTCTTTGATTTGCGCGAAAGCATGTCCAACGGCGGCGGCCCGGCCTGTTTACGCCTGCGAGTGGTGCTTACCCCACAGGAGCTGCAGGCCGTGAATCCGGCGGTTATCATGAACGACACGCTGTTCAATATGCTGAATAACTGGGTTGACCGCTACTATCGCGATCGCCTTGTCGCAACGGACCTCGCGGATCCGCAGTTGTTGCGCGAAGGGCGTGAAGCGTTGGATACGCTGACGCAATTGCTCAATCTCGGCTCTGTTTATCCCTTCCAGCAGGAGAGAACGAGCCATGGATAATTTTCTGGCCCTGACGCTCGCAGGTAGCGCACCTGCGAAAACGCAGGGCACAATTCACGGTTTTGTCTGGCAATGGCTTGGTCACGGGGTACTGGAACTGACACCAACTGCGCCGGTTGAACAGTCGCTGGTGCTTTCTGCGGGAATTCATGGCAATGAAACCGCGCCGGTAGAAATACTTGATTCATTGCTGACCAGGCTATTTAACGGTGAGCTGGCGCTAACATGGCGGCTGCTGGTCATTCTCGGTAACCCGCAGGCGCTGGCCGCGGGAAAACGTTATTGTCATAGCGATCTGAACCGGATGTTTGGTGGCCGGTGGCAGAGTTTTGCCGAGAGTGAAGAAACGCACAGAGCCCATGAGCTTGAACTGTGTCTGGCAGATTTTTACTCGCGCGCGAAAGAGCCTGTGCGCTGGCATCTGGATCTTCACACCGCCATTCGCGGCTCACAGCATTTGCGCTTTGGCGTGTTGCCACAACGCAATGTTGCCTGGGACGAAAATTTTCTGGGTTGGCTGGGGGATGCGGGGCTGGAGGCATTGGTTTTCCATCAGACCCCAGGTGGTACGTTCACCCATTTTAGCGCTGAACATTTTGGCGCGCTGGCCTGTACGCTGGAACTGGGTAAAGCGCTGCCGTTCGGGCAAAACGATCTGACCCAGTTTGCGCGCACAGCAGATGCGATGGCGCAGCTGCTGCGGGGCGAGCGAGTGTCTACGGCAGAAACATCTCCGTTGCGCTACCGCGTGGTCTCGCAGATTACGCGGCGTAGCGACGATTTTATTCTCCACATGGATAACCAGACGCTCAATTTTACCCCCTTTACCGAGGGAACGTTACTGGCGCAGGACGGAAATGAACGTTTTATCGTCACCCATGACGTTGAATACGTTCTTTTTCCGAACCCAAATGTGGCCTGTGGTTTACGTGCCGGATTGATGCTAGAAAGACTTTGATAAATATAATCGCCCTCAGATTTATTTCTGAGGGCTTATTTTTACGTGCGCTTTAGATTTATTACAGATTATTCCTGGTAAGTTGCTTTCTTAATAATCACAGTTCAGGTATAGTTCTTCATAATCCATTCAAAATCATCTGGTTGTAATTTTTCATTTCAACTCTGCGCAATTTATTCTTTTTTTCTCCATAATTGATGAATGTTTGTTTTTTACACTTTCATTGTTTTACCGTTGCTCTGATTAATTGACGCTTAAGCCGGTAAAGTTAATCTCGTCAACACGACATCACATTGCATAAGAATCGCATGAATGTCGTAAAAATAACTGAAAGAAAGGATAGAAATTATGCGTAAACTGACTGCTCTGTTTGTTGCCTCTACCCTGGCGCTGGGCGCTGCAAACCTGGCCCATGCTGCTGACACCACAACAACTGCGCCAGCGGATGCCAAACCAATGATGCATCACAACGGGAAGTTCGCCCCGCATCACGACATGATGTTCAAAGACCTGAACCTGACCGACGCGCAGAAACAGCAGATTCGCGAAATTATGAAAGGCCAGCGCGATCAGATGAAACGTCCGCCGCTGGAAGAACGCCGCGCCATGCACGATATCATCGCCAGCGATAGCTTCGATAAAGCGAAAGCCGAAGCGCAAATTGCGAAGATGGAAGAACAGCGTAAAGCCAACATGCTGGCGCACATGGAAACGCAGAACAAGATTTACAACATTCTGACGCCGGAACAGAAAAAGCAGTTTAATGCCAATTTTGAGAAGCGTCTGACAGAACGTCCGGCGCAGAAAGGTAAAATGCCAGAAGCTGCCGAGTAATCGCCAGTCGTCTACACTAAATCAGTCATGCTGTGTCGGCGTTCAGCGCCGCACAGTGTGCAACAAACTCAAGACCGCCGCTCTTGTCCACAACACGTTTAACGATGTGGGCAGGATCGGCGGTTTTTTCTTTCCCGCCAGGAGAAGCGTTAATTTTTTTGCAAAATACCCTATTCAGCACTAAGGCAAATCAACCCTGTTGCCGATAACGATACTCTGCAGGGTAAATATCACAATGATGATTTATGGCTGGCTGTTCACGGCAGGTTGCCGTGCTACGCCTTTCTGGAGGGGTGATGGAATATTTCGATATCCGCAAAATGCCGGTCAGTCTGTGGCGCAATGGGGCGGGAGAAACGCGAGAGATTTGCTGTTTTCCGCCAGCAACACGCGATTTTCACTGGCGGGCGAGTATCGCCTCTCTTGCTGCGAACGGAGAGTTTTCTCTTTTCCCGGGCGTAGAACGCGTGATTACCTTGCTGGAAGGAGGTGAAGTGACCCTGGAAGAGGCGAACATCTTCACTCACACCCTGAAGCAGCATCAACCTTTTACTTTTGCTGGTGACAAGGTTGTAAAAGCAAAGCTGACGGAAGGGCGGATGTCGATGGATTTTAATATCATGACCCGACGAGATGTTTGCCAGGCGAAAGTCAGAGTTGCCGATCGCACTTTTACGACCTTTGGTTCTCGTGGCGGCGTCGTGTTTGTTATCAGTGGCGCCTGGCAATTGGGTGAGAAGCTGCTGACGGCCGATCAGGGCGCGAGCTGGCACGACGGTAAACACACCCTGCGCCTGTTGGAGCGCGAGGGAAAACTGCTGTTCAGCGAGATTAACTGGATGCCGGGATACTCTCCGGATTCAGTTCAATAATGTCATATTTGCCAGACAGAACAGGCCTACAGAGAATTTTGTAGCCATCATGGTCAAAGCCAGCCGGCATTCTCGCCAGGGTTGTCGCCTCATCCAGCGTTGCAACGGCGCCCAGCCAAAACCAGTTATTGATGATATGGTACTGAGTCATTTCAGCGCGGGTTTCTTGCAGCGCAATGGCATTGTTCCACGGCCAGCAGATGACGCGCACTCTTTCCAGCGCTTCCAGCAGGCGCGAATGATGCGCCTGCGGGCTCTCTTTCCCACAGCACGCTCCGGCGCAGCGCTTTAGCGCTGAGCGAAAGCAGGCGCGCCCGCGACTCAAGGGTTCCAGCCCCAACAGGCCGTAGCACAGTTGCTGTTCATCGGCAATGCTTTGCAATGTTTGTAGCGCGGCACGGCGATTGGCAAACAAACCAAACAGATTGGGGGCATGGGAGAAATCAATATCTCGTGCGTAAACAACCTGAACAGTTTGGTCGGTAAGCTGCAGGGCGCAAAGCTGACGATTGCGTCGCAACCGTTTATTAAACAGAGGCTGCTGCTCTTTGATAAGCCGCGCTTCTAACAGTAGGGCGCCAATTTCTCCAGCCGTACAAATCCAGCTAATGCGTTTGGACTGGCGCAGCATTGCCGCTTCGTCCGTGGTACGCAGGTGTGACAACACGCGGCTGCGAATATTGACGCTTTTGCCTATATAAAGCGGCAGGGTGTCGCTTTCGCTATGAAACAGATAGACGCCGGGCACCGCGGGAAGCGCACTCAAAAATGGGCGCAGATGCTCGGGGTATTCATAAATTGCTGCTGCCTCTAATGTCAGGCGAGGGGCTGATTGACGCCGTACCACTTTTCACTCCGCTGCTGGTTATCCATCCAGTATAACAGCTGAGGAGCGATTAAAAAAGCGGCATGATCAGGCTGCTAAGGCCGGAGAGCAGCAATAGGGGCGCTACCCGGCCTTAGGCAGAAAAAATTATGCTTTTTTCCAGAAATCATCAAACACGGTGATGGGTGGGCGACGTTTGTGCTCAGTCTTCAGATACCAACCTTCGATTTTTTTAGCTATTTCAGCATCCAGCGTTTTTCCTTCCAGATAATCGTCGATGTTGTCATAGCTCACGCCCAATGCGGCTTCATCCGGCAGAGAAGGGCGATCGTCTTCAAGGTCGGCGGTGGGAGCTTTCTTATATAAATGCTCCGGGCAACCCAGCGCAGCAAGCAGCTGTTTACCCTGGCGCTTGTTCAGACGGAATATTGGGTTGATGTCAGTACCGCCATCGCCATATTTAGTGAAGAAACCGGTGATCGCTTCTGCTGCATGATCGGTACCCACGACAACGCCGCTGGTCATGCCCGCGATACTGTATTGCGCCTTCATACGTTCACGGGCTTTTTCGTTGCCGCGCACAAAATCACTCAGCTCAATTCCCGCCTCACGCAAAGCCTGCTCGCTGGCCAGCACTGCGCCTTTAATATTGACGGTGAGTACGCGGTCCGGTTGTATAAAGGCGATGGCATCCTGGCAGTCCTGCTCGTCAGCCTGAACGCCATACGGTAAACGCACCGCAATAAATTGTAGGGCGTCATTCCCCGTTTCCTGGCGGAGCTCGGAAACGGCCATTTGGCAGAGTTTTCCGGCGAGGGTGGAGTCTTGTCCGCCGCTAATGCCCAACACCAGTGATTTCAGAAAGGGGTAGGTTTGCAGGTATGATTTCAGGAAATCTACGCTGCGACGAATTTCCTCTTCTGCATTAATGTGCGGTTTTGCGCCAAGCGCTTTGATTATCTCTTGCTGCAGAGTCATGCAACCCCCTGTGAAAAATAAAATGATATGTTAAAGCTAACGCGTTGAGGCCCAAACGACAAGGGATGCAGGCCTGATATAACATCATTTTGTTTTAATAGAATTTTCCGAAACGGCCTAAGTATCATCTGATTGCTTGAAAAATGCGTTGTTGTGCTCCAGGCTTACATAACACGCTGAAAAAAAAGAGGACGAAAAAATGAACAAGAATCTAACAGGAATTCTGGGTGCAGCGGCTGTTTTGACTATGCTGGCGGGGTGTACGGCCTATGATCGTACCAAAGACCAATTTGTTCAGCCCGTAGTGAAAGATGTGAAGAAAGGGATGAGCAGGGCGCAGGTCGCGCAGATTGCCGGTAAGCCTTCTTCAGAAGTGAGCATGATCCATGCGCGCGGGACCTGTCAGACCTATATCCTGGGTCAACGAGATGGTAAAGCTGAAACCTATTTCGTTGCTTTAGACGATACCGGTCATGTGATTAACTCTGGCTACCAGACCTGCGCAGAGTACGACACCGACCCGCAGGCAGCGAAGTAGTAACAACTGTTTATTGCCTGAGCACTCTGAACAACCGGCCATCGCGCCGGTTTTTTTGTGCCGCACGATCTTATTTATTGCCGCGAATTATTTGCATAAAATGTGAGGGGGGTCATAACGACAGGTCAAGGAGAGACAATTTAGTTGGTCAAGGAAATACCATCCATCGGTACAATCCCGTATACTCGTTTCAGCCACCTAAAAAAGTAATTTAGCTGACGCAGGTTACCCAGAGCATGGATGCAGGTTATGGCTTGCGGAGTGTCTGGTTGACAGATAATCGCACATGAGGATCGTTTTAATGGAAAAGAAACACATTTATCTGTTTTGTTCTGCGGGCATGTCGACTTCATTGTTGGTATCGAAGATGCGTGCTCAGGCCGAAAAATACGAAGTGCCGGTTATTATTGAAGCGTTTCCTGAAACGCTGGCCGGAGAAAAAGGTCCAGCGGCCGATGTTGTGTTATTAGGTCCGCAAATTGCTTATATGTTGCCCGAAATTCAGCGTTTGTTACCCAACAAGCCTGTGGAAGTGATTGACTCGCTGCTGTATGGCAAAGTCGATGGTTTAGGCGTGCTTAAGGCTGCTGTTGCAGCAATTAAAAAAGCCGCAGCAAATTAATTATTTTATTTTAATTTTTCCCGTCAAAGAGTTATTTCATTAACATTCACCGCAATTATTAATTGCGGTATTTAAGGGTATTTTTCTATGAGTAACGCTATTGCTTCACTTGAAAAGGTACTCCTTCCTTTTGCTGTAAAAATTGGAAAGCAGCCGCACGTTAATGCAATCAAAAACGGTTTTATTCGTTTAATGCCGTTAACCCTCGCAGGGGCAATGTTTGTATTAATTAATAACGTTTTCCTGAGCTTTGGGGAGGGGTCGTTTTTTTATTCGATGGGCATTCGACTTGATGCTTCAACTATTGAAACGCTGAATAGCTTGAAAGGCATTGGTGGAAACGTCTATAACGGTACGCTGGGTATCATGTCATTGATGGCGCCGTTCTTTATCGGCATGGCGCTGGCAGAAGAACGCAAGGTCGACTCACTGGCTGCCGGGTTGTTATCTGTCGCCGCATTTATGACCGTCACACCGTACAGCGTGGGTGAAGCCTATGCGGTTGGCGCTAACTGGCTGGGCGGCGCGAATATTATTTCCGGTATTATTATCGGCCTGGTGGTCGCGGAAATGTTCACTTTTGTGGTCCATCGTAATTGGGTGATCAAATTACCTGATAGCGTACCGACATCCGTATCGCGTTCCTTCTCTGCGCTGATTCCTGGCTTTCTTATTCTCTCCATTATGGGGATCATCGCCTGGGCGCTGAACACCTGGGGTACCAACTTCCATCAGATCATTATGGATTCCATTTCAACGCCACTGGCATCGCTGGGTAGCGTAGTGGGTTGGGCCTATGTGATTTTTGTTCCGCTGCTGTGGTTCTTTGGTATTCACGGTTCTTTGGCGCTGACCGCGCTGGACAGCGGAATCATGACGCCATGGGCGCTGGAAAACATCTCTATCTACCAACAGTTTGGTTCCGTAGACGCTGCGCTGGAAGCCGGTAAGACGTTCCACGTCTGGGCGAAACCGATGCTCGACTCCTATATTTTCCTTGGGGGTAGCGGGGCAACGCTGGGTCTGATTATCGCTATCTTCCTGGCATCGCGTCGTCCTGACTATCGTCAGGTTGCTAAGCTGGCACTGCCGTCAGGTCTCTTCCAGATTAACGAACCTATCCTGTTCGGTCTGCCGATCATCATGAACCCGGTTATGTTTATTCCGTTCATTCTGGTTCAGCCGATTCTGGCGGCGATTACGCTGGCAGCTTACTACTCAGGCATTATTCCACCGATTACCAACATCGCGCCGTGGACTATGCCAACCGGTTTGGGCGCGTTCTTTAACACCAACGGTAGCGTCGCCGCTCTGCTGGTCGCGCTGTTCAACCTCGGTATTGCAACGCTGGTTTACCTGCCGTTCGTGGTAGTAGCCAACAAAGCTCAGAACGTTATTGATCAAGAAGAAAGCGAAGAAGATATCGCTAACGCATTGAAATTCTAAATTTAATCCGGCGTGGCTTCGCGGTCATGCCGGACTTAACCAGAGGAAAAAAGTATGTTGGATATCGAGAATATCGTCGACACGCAGTCAGAAGCAGAAGAACTTGAAGAAGTGGTGATGGGGCTCATCATTAATTCTGGTCAGGCGCGTAGCCTGGCATACGGCGCACTCAAAATGGCCAAGCAGGGGGATTTTGAAGCAGCGAAGACCATGATGGACCAGTCTCGCCTGGCGCTGAACGAAGCGCACCTCGTGCAAACAAAACTGATTGAAGGCGATCAGGGCGAAGGTAAAATGAAAGTCAGCCTGGTGCTGGTCCACGCACAGGATCATCTGATGACCTCGATGCTGGCGCGCGAGCTGGTCACTGAACTGATTGAACTTCACGAGAAGCTGAAATAGCGAGGAGTGCAAAATGCAGCTACAGATTAACGCACCGGAAATCAAAACCGTCTATGAACAGCAGCTGTTTAATGGCAAAAATTTCCATGTGTTCATCTATAACAAAACTGAGAGCATCAGTGGGCTGCATCAACATGACTACTATGAATTTACGCTGGTTTTAACCGGACGCTATTATCAGGAAATCAACGGTAAACGCGTATTGCTTGAGCGCGGGGACTTTGTTTTTATCCCGTTGGGATCGCATCACCAGAGTTTCTATGATTTCGGTGCGACAAGGATCCTCAACGTCGGTATCAGTAAACGTTTTTTTGAACAGCACTACCACCCGCTGCTGCCGTTTTGTTTCGTTGCATCGCAGGTCTATCGGGCGAATAACTCGTTTCTTACCTACATTGAAACGGTTATTGCATCACTGAACTTTCGTGAGAGCGGACTCGATGAATTTGTAGAAGTGGTCACCTTCTATATTATTAATCGGCTGCGCCATCATCGCGAAGAGCAGGTGCTGGATGATATTCCTCAGTGGCTCAAAACCACCGTCGAGACCATGCATGATAAACGGCAGTTTAGCGAGAATGCGCTGGAAAATATGGTACACCTGTCCGCGAAATCCCAGGAGTATCTGACCCGCGCAACCCAGCGTTATTACAGCAAAACGCCGATGCAGATCATTAATGAAATTCGCATTAATTTTGCTAAAAAACAGCTGGAAATGACTAACTATTCTGTAACGGATATTGCTTATGAGTCTGGTTACAGTAGTCCAAGCCTGTTTATTAAAACATTTAAAAAGCTGACGTCGTTTACGCCAAATAGCTATCGTAAGAAATTAACTGAATTTAATCAGTAGATATTATTTTCCAATAACTCATTTTTTATAGCTTGCCCTAAATAGCGTCGGGACAGCCACGCTATACCTGACAAACGGGTTGAGCATAATACATGTCAGTGTTTTGACACTGAAGGGAGAACGTATGAGCCAGAAATTAAAAATCGTCACTATCGGTGGCGGGAGCAGCTACACCCCTGAGTTACTTGAAGGCTTTATTAAGCGCTATCACGAATTACCGGTTTCTGAATTGTGGCTGGTTGATGTAGAGGGTGGTAAAGAGAAGCTGGACATTATTTTTGACCTTTGCCAGCGGATGATCGACAAAGCTGGCGTTCCGATGAAGTTGTATAAAACGCTGGATCGCCGCGAAGCGTTGAAAGATGCTGATTTCGTTACCACCCAACTGCGTGTAGGACAACTTAAAGCCCGTGAGAAGGATGAGCGTATCCCGCTGAGCCACGGTTATCTGGGACAGGAAACGAACGGTGCGGGCGGTCTGTTCAAAGGTTTGCGTACCATTCCGGTTATTTTTGACATTGTAAAAGATGTGGAAGAACTGTGCCCGAATGCGTGGGTGATTAACTTTACTAACCCGGCCGGGATGGTGACTGAAGCGGTCTATCGCCATACGAATTTTAAGAAATTCATCGGCGTGTGTAATATTCCCGTCGGCATGAAAATGTTCATTAGCGATGTGCTGGCGCTGAAAGAGAGCGATGATTTATCTATCGATCTGTTCGGTCTGAACCATATGGTCTTTATCAAAGATGTGCTGGTGAACGGCGTGTCACGTTTTGATGAACTGCTGGACGGCGTCGCATCGGGCGAGTTGAAAGCGTCTACCGTGAAGAACATCTTTGACCTGCCGTTTAGTGAAGGACTGATTCGTTCGCTGAAACTACTGCCGTGCTCTTACTTGCTCTACTACTTCAAGCCAAAAGAGATGCTGGCGATTGAGATGGGTGAATACTATAAGGGCGGGGCACGCGCTCAGGTGGTACAGAAAGTTGAGAAACAACTTTTTGATCTCTATAAAAATCCTGAGCTGAACGTTAAGCCGAAGGAGCTGGAGCAGCGCGGTGGCGCTTATTACTCCGACGCGGCCTGTGAAGTGATCAACGCTATCTACAACGATAAGCAGACCGAACATTATGTCAACATTCCGCACCATGGGCATGTCGATAACATTCCTGCGGACTGGGCGGTAGAAATGACCTGCACGTTGGGACGCAACGGCGCCACGCCACACCCACGTATTACTCATTTTGATGAGAAAGTCCTCGGTCTTATCTATACCATTAAAGGCTTTGAAGTGGCGGCGAGCAATGCGGCATTGAGCGGAGAGCTAAATGATGTGCTGCTGGCGCTGAACCTTAGCCCGCTGGTGCATTCTGACCGCGACGCTGAAGTCCTGGCGCGTGAATTGATTCTGGCGCATGAACAATGGCTGCCAAATTTCGCCGGGTGCATCGAGAAACTGAAAAGCGAACAACACTAACTGAGGTCGGCTATGGAACGCGTACTGATTGTGAATGCGGATGATTTTGGCCTGAGTAAAGGCCAAAACTACGGCATTGTTGAAGCCTGCCGCAATGGCGTGGTCACCTCGACGACGGCGTTGGTAAATGGCGCGGCGATTGACCATGCGGTACAACTGAGTCGTGACATACCTGCACTTGCCGTCGGGATGCACTTTGTTCTGACGCTGGGCAGACCGTTGACGCCAATGCCAGGCCTTACGCGTGACGGATTGCTGGGGAAATGGATCTGGCAAATGGCAGAAGAAGATGCTTTGCCGCTGGATGAAATTTCGCAAGAGCTGGCCGCGCAGTATCAGCGTTTTATAGACCTGTTTGGGCGGAAACCGACGCATCTGGATAGCCATCACCATGTGCATATGTTCCCGCAGATTTTCCCCATTGTCGCGAGCTTTGCAGCCGAACGAGGGATTGCGTTACGTATCGATCGTCAGGCGGTGTGCCAGTCGTCTGATTTACCCGACACGTTGCGTTCTTCCCAGGGATTCAGCAGCGAGTTTTATGGCGAAGCGATTTCTGAGGCGCTGTTTTTACAAACGCTGGATGCCTCAGCAGACCGGGGAGAGTCCTCACTGGAAGTCATGTGCCATCCAGCCTTTATCGATGACACTATTCGTCAAAGTGCCTACTGTTACCCCCGCTTAACTGAGCTTGACGTTCTGACGTCTTCGTCACTGAAATATGCTATTGCGGAGCGCGGTTATCGTCTTGGCAGTTTTCTGAACGTGTAATTCCTGAGTTTGCGGCGCAATTATGCGCCGCATTTTTTTAGGCAGGGATCGCGTCGATTTTTCCGGCTCGCGACCAGACACGATGCGCAGTCATCAGTGTCAGTAAGGTATCCATAAACTGTGCGTCTGCACTGTCCGCTTCTACCACGCCTTCCTCACTCTGATTTGTGATATTCAATGCAGCTTTAAGCTGGCGAGCATCTCCAGCCAGGGCGATAGGTTTCAGGTGCTTATACGCTTCCAGTAAGTAATATTTCGCATCGCCATTCATGGCGATATCCGCGATATTCCCACCCGGAACGATAACCGCATCGACCGTCAGCGACGGCGAGCCGGCAAAGGTACCCGCGATCGTCAGGACGGAGCCATCGTCGGCAACCACATTACCCATTCTGGAATAGAGCAACCTGGCATGAACGCCTTTCGACTGCAGGGCCTGCATAATGGTGAGCAGATCGTCTGCCTTTACCTGATCATTGAGCAGAATGGCGACCACGCGGCCTTTGATATCACCTTTTGATCCCGCATATAAACTAAGCGAAGGCGCATTGGTTAACCCGTTGACGTCCGGTGGAGGGGAGATCTGGGTTTGCTCTTCGGTCAGTTCAAAACCGAGGTTGCTGGCCACGGACTGCGCCAGAGTGGTATCAATATGCGCCAGATGATCGACCACTCTTTCGCGAATATAAGGCCGGGTCACTTTGCTGAGTTCGAAACTGAATCCGCCAATAATATGCTGTTGCTCTATTGGCGTCTGGCTTAGCCAGAACAGGCGAGGGTGGGCATAGTATTCGCCGAAAGAGGGGCTACGCTCACGAATTTTATTCCCGTCAATGCGCTCCTGATACGACTCAAATCCACCACGTTTTGGCCCGGGCGGCGTTTCTCGTGGCCAGTTGTCATTGATGGAGTTAGGTTCATAGTTGGCGGGATTGGTATCAATATCCATGCGATGCATACCGTCGCGTTGGAAGTTATGGTACGGGCAGGTAGGGCGATTGATCGGGATTTCATGGAAGTTGGGCCCACCCAGGCGACTGATCTGTGTGTCCGTATAGGAGAACAGTCTGCCCTGTAACAGAGGGTCATTGGTAAAATCGATGCCCGGAACGATGTGACCGGGATGAAATGCCGCCTGTTCGTTTTCCGCGAAGAAATTGTCCGGGTTGCGGTTTAGTACCATTTTACCGACGCGCTGAACCGGAACCAGCTCTTCCGGGATGAGTTTTGTCGGGTCGAGCAGGTCAAAATCGAATTTAAACTCATCTTCCTCCGGAATTAACTGCAGGCCAAGTTCGTATTCTGGGTAATCGCCGGCTTCAATTGCCTCCCACAGATCGCGGCGATGGAAATCAGGATCGCGACCCGTCAGTTTCTGTGCTTCATCCCATACCAAAGAAGCTTTGCCAGCCAGCGGTTTCCAGTGGAAGCGGACGAAAGTGGCTTTCCCCTGCGCATTAATCAGCCGAAAAGTATGGATGCCAAAACCTTCCATCGTGCGATAACTGCGCGGGATCCCCCGGTCAGACATCGCCCACATCACGTTGTGCAGGGTTTCAGGTTGCAATGAGACATAATCCCAGAAGGTATCATGCGCGCTTTGGCCCTGTGGGATGGCCCAATGTGGCTCCGGTTTTACGGCGTGGACGAAATCCGGGAATTTATGTGCATCCTGAATAAAAAAGATCGGCGTGTTATTTCCTACCAGATCAAAGATGCCCTCTTCAGTATAAAATTTTGTCGCAAATCCCCGAATATCCCTGACCGTATCCGCTGAGCCTGCGCCGCCCTGTACTGTTGAGAAACGGACAAAAACGGGTGTTATCTTGTTTTCTTCGGACAAGAAATCGGCTTTTGTCGTTGCGCTTAAATCGGTATAGGACTGAAAGTAACCGTGCGCGGCTGACCCTCGAGCGTGAACGATACGTTCTGGTATACGTTCGTGATCAAAATGGGTGATTTTTTCTCGCAGGATAAAATCTTCCAGTAATGTTGGCCCGCGATTTCCGGCGCGCAGCGAGTTTTGATCGTCTGCAATGCGTACGCCCTGATTGGTGGTCAGGGCAAATTCTTCGCTTCCTTTGCGAAAACTGTCCAGCGCGTTGAGTTTGTCACTTCTGATGTCAGGCGCTTTTAAGCTGCCGGACGTGGTGGGTTGCATGCCCGGAGGCGTGGGTTCAGGCGTTGGACGATGTGAACCGTCTGCTGGCGCCAGGGAATCAAGACCGGGTTTGGACTCGCTGGCATCATGAACCGGCGCAGTGTGATGGAGCGGATGCTTATCTTTCTGTGACATTAAACTCGTCTCCTGTATTCATCGCTGAAAGGGTCGTTGTTGCTGTCAAAAGCTTTAACTATAGACCACTCACTCAGCCCTGCAGGAATATACCGGGGAAGTAAAGCGCGATGAGACAGGCAAACCGCGCACGCAAGGCAGGACGCGGGAGGGGAAAATCGGCTAAGATAGCGGTTTTCTGATTTTTAGAATTTGTCTTTAGTGAAACAACTGATTATGAAACCTCTTCGCCAACAAAATCGTCCGGTTATTAGCTACGTGCCCCGTGTGGAGCCTGCTCCGCCAGAGCATGCGGTTAAAATGGATGCGTTTCGTGACGTATGGATACTGCGCGGTAAATATGTCGCTTTTGTCTTAATGGGGGAGTCGTTTCAGCGTTCGCCTGCATTTACGGTTCCGGAATCAGCGCAACGCTGGGCTAATCAGATTCGCCAGGAAAATGAACTGAGCGATTAACTGGATATAAAAAAACCGCCGGAGCATGACACGCCGGCGGTTTTTTGTTTATCAGCAAACAGGCTTAGCGATGCGCCAGTTCGGCGTTATCGTCGCTGTCCAGAATCGTTTTGTCGGTCTGCTTCAGCCACTGGCTGGTCAGCGTACCGGCAGTCATGGAGCCGCTGACATTCAGCGCCGTACGACCCATATCAATCAGCGGTTCAACGGAGATCAGCAGCGCGACCAGCGTTACCGGCAGACCCATGGCAGGCAGAACGATCAGCGCGGCAAAGGTCGCGCCGCCGCCCACACCCGCAACGCCTGCGGAACTCACGGTCACGATACCTACCAGCGTGGCAATCCACATGGGATCCAGCGGGTTAATACCGACAGTTGGGGCGACCATCACCGCCAGCATGGCCGGGTACAGGCCGGCACAGCCGTTCTGACCAATCGTGGCGCCAAAAGAGGCGGCAAAACTGGCAATGGATTCAGGTACGCCCAGACGACGGGTTTGTGCTTCAACATTTAGCGGGATGGACGCGGCGCTGGAACGGCTGGTGAAAGCGAAAGTCAGGACAGGCCAGACTTTGCGGAAGTATTTCAGCGGGCTAACGCCGTTAACTCCCAGCAGGATCCCGTGTACCACAAACATAATGCCCAGACCGAGATACGAAGCGACGACGAAGCTGCCAAGCTTGATGATGTCCTGCAGGTTGGAGCCTGCAACCACTTTAGTCATCAGCGCCAGAACACCGTACGGCGTTAACTGCATAACCAGACGAACCAGCTTCATCACCCAGCTTTGCAGGGTATCGATAGCGACCAGAACACGCTCGCCTTTTGGGGCGTCATCTTTCAGCAGTTTCAGTGCGGCTACACCGAGGAATGCTGCGAAGATAACCACGCTGATAATTGACGTCGGGTTCGCTCCGGTAAGATCGGCAAACGGGTTTTTCGGGATGAACGACAGCACCAGTTGCGGAACGCTGAGGTCGGCTACTTTGCCAACATAATTGGTTTCAATGGCATTCAGGCGCGCGGTTTCAGCCCCGCCTTGTACCAGACCTTCGGCGGTCAGGCCGAACAGGTTGGTCACCAGAACACCTACCAGCGCGGCAATCAGCGTGGTAAACAGCAGCGTGCCGATGGTCAGGAAGCTAATTTTACCTAACTGAGAGGCGTTGTGCAGACGCGCAACGGCACTGAGAATAGAGGCAAAGACCAGCGGCATAACAATCATTTGCAGCAACTGGACGTAACCGTTGCCGACAATGTTGAACCACTGTACGGAATCTTTAAGAACCTGGCTGTCGGAGCCATAAATGGTGTGCAGCGCGAGGCCGAACACCACACCCATGACCAGACCGACCAGTACTTTTTTTGCCAGACTCCACTGTTTGTGACGGGCTTGCGCCAGCACGAACAGCAGCACTACGAACACGATAATGTTCGCGATTAATGGAAAGTTCATCCCCGTTCTCCTGATCTTATTATGCGGATCACCGTACGATGGTGATTCAGTTGGCGCAAGATTAGCAGAACTGTGACATGCCTCTTATATTCAAATGGAATTGTTTATGCCAAAAATGACATTTCGGCTGATTTATTAGTCAACCTGGTGCGTTATGAAACGATTAAACTGCATTTGTAGCGTATTTATCATTTGCGATGACCAGCGTACTGCACTGTTTTCTTGTACGGTCTGTGGCATCCAGATGGCCCAGGCAAACAGCGCCATACACAGGAATCGCTCCAGTTGATTCCCTTTTTGCGGCACAAGGATCGGCAGGCGAAAGCGCCAGCGACAGGGCCAAAGCAGGGGGACGCCTGCCGGGGTCAGCATGTCGGCCAGAATGTGGCTGAGATAACCGAGAACCATGCCCTGTAAGGCATCAGCTGGAATTATCCAGGTATCAGGGACTTTCAGGTAAAACGTGGCCAGCAGGGCAAAGACTGCCAGCAGGCTATGCGTAAACCCGCGATGGCCAAATGCGCGGGCAATGGGTTTCGATATCCACTTCAGACGCTGTCCGAGCAGAGATTTTGGATGATCGATATCCGGTAGCAGACATGTCAAAATGGCTGAAGGAACAATATGCCACCAGTCACCCTGCGCAAGAACGGGCGTTAGCTCGGCATTTTTGGCAAATACCGCACAGGCAATAGAAAAAAGAAGGTGGCCTTCCGCCGTCATGATAAAACCCAATAAACTGTCGATTCATACAGTATAGGGGTTTTATACAGTAGGCGGAAGAGGTGACGTTGTAACCCTTTGTCACAAGTGCGACATTACCGCGCCAGCCAACCACCATCCACGGCCAGCGTATAACCATGAATATAGTCAGAGGCTGAACTTGCGAGGAAAACGACCGGGCCTTTCAGATCGTCTGGCTTTCCCCAGCGTCCGGCTGGAATACGATCGATAATCTCCTGATTGCGCTCGCTGTCTTCACGTAGTTGCTGCGTGTTATTGGTCGCCATATAGCCTGGCGCAATAGCGTTGACATTAATACCTTGTGCAGCCCATTCATTAGCCAGCAGGCGGGTGATACCCAGTACACCGCTTTTCGATGCGGTATAGGAAGGAACGCGGATCCCGCCCTGAAATGAGAGCATTGAGGCAATATTAATTATTTTCCCACCGTTACCCTGCGCCACAAACTGGCGCGCCACGGCCTGCGACAGAAAGAACACGGATTTGAGATTCAGGTTCATCACGTCATCCCAGTCTTTTTCGCTGAAGTCCAGCGCATCCTGGCGACGTATGGTGCCCGCATTATTGACCAGAATATCGATCCGACCAAATGCCTCCACCGTTTGTGTCACAATGCTGGCGAGTACGTCCTGTTGGCTGAGATCGGCCTGAATCGCCATAAAACGTCGACCGAGCGCGTTAATTTTCTCTGCGGTTTCATGCGGGGTTTTACGATTCACTCCGACCACATCACAGCCAGCTTCAGCCAGCGCCAGTGCCATACCTTGTCCAAGGCCGGTATCACATCCGGTGACGATGGCAACTTTACCTGCGAGACGAAAAGCGTCCTGAATCATATTCACCTCAATTATTCATTCCATTCACACTTTACCATGCGGAAAGAATAGGAGAGGCTGAGCAGAAATACAATGAAAATGAAACGCCGTTTTAAAAAACAATCTCACGGGCAATGATTCGCATTGCCCGTGAGAGGATTAGCCGCGCAGATGAACGGCTGTAAGTTCGGTGAGCGAGGACAGTTTTACGTCGGCCAGTACATAGCGAGGATCGTCCTGATTTTCATGTGCAGGCACCACGATAGAGCGCATGCGAGCCGCTTTCGAGGCGATCATGCCGTTGACTGAATCTTCCAGGGCAACGCAACTCAAAGGATCAATGCCCAGTTTCGCTGCGCAATCGAGATACACCTGCGGGTGCGGTTTGCTGTAGGGAAGTTTCTCTGCGGAGGCCAGTGCATCGAAGCTGTCGCGTAAACCAAACATGGTCAGCACTTTTTCCAGCATATGCAACGGTGATGCGGATGCCAGCCCGACCAAAAGTCCCTGCGATTTGCACAACGCCACGGCTTCACGTACGCCAGGCAGCAGCGGTCTTGTTTCTTCAACTAACGCAATAGCCCGCGTGATGATACGTTCAGTCACTTCCTGACGTGTGGGGCCATTCCACGGTTGCTGCGCAAACCACAAATCAACCACCATGTCGATGCGTAAGCCAAGGGTATCGGGAAGCTCATGGCGGCGAGTGATATCAACGCCTAAACTTGCCATCACATCCAGTTCGGCCTGATCCCAGAGCGGTTCTGAATCGACCAGTAATCCATCCATATCGAAAATTGCAGCAAGAATTTGACGCGGGGTTGACATCACAACCTCTCCTTTAGGGTGATAAAAGGGATTTCGAGCCAGTCATAACAGGCTCTGAGCGTTCATTATGGCTAATTCTCTATTATACCGCCTTTAAAGATCAGGCGAAAACGGTTATCAACGGGTAAACTTAGGCCAAAATGACACGTCTTTATCAAGGGGAACTCATGACGTATCAACAAGCTGGACGCATTGCCGTCTTGAAAAGGCTGGTGGGATGGGTGATTTTCATTCCCGCGCTGATTTCAACACTGGTTTCTGTACTGAAGTTTATGTATGCGCACAGCGAAAAGCAGGAGGGGATTAATGCGGTGATGCTCGATTTTGCCCATGTAATGATCGACATGATGCGGGTGAACACCCCCTTTCTTAACGTATTTTGGTATAACTCGCCGACACCCGATTTTCAAAGTGGACTCAATCTCGTTTTTTGGCTGATTTTCATCCTGATTTTTGTCGGCTTAGCGTTGCAGGATTCAGGTGCAAGAATGAGCCGTCAGGCGCGTTTTTTACGCGAAGGTGTTGAGGATCAACTGATTCTGGAACAGGCCAAAGGCAGTGAAGGGTTATCACGCGCACAAATTGAATCACGTATCGTGGTACCGCACCATACGATCTTTTTACAAATTTTTCCGCTGTATATATTGCCGGTGATCGTTATCGTCATCGGCTACTTCTTCTTCTCATTACTGGGCTTTTTGTAAGCGTTGAAACATCAGGCCTGCCGCATTGTGTAACGTCAGGTCTGATAAGCGCGTTGTTAAGCCGCCAGTAACCTATCCATCGCTTTCTGCGCCACAACCAGATGCTGCCCTCCGAACAGAATAGCCCGATTCAGCAGCGTATAGAGCTGGTAGACAGGCTGTCTGTCAAGAAAATCCAGGGGGAGCGGCGAGACGGACTGATAACCATCATAAATTTGCGGCGGCTGCTCGGTATGTAACGGCAGCATTGCCAGATCGCACTCTCTGTCTCCCCAGTAGCAGGCAGGGTCGAAGATGTAAGGACCGTTCGGGCCGAGCGCGCAGTTTCCCGACCACAAATCCCCATGCAGGAGAGACGGCTGCGGCTGATGGGACGAGAGGCGTTGCTGAACATGCTCGACAATGGCGTCAATATTGCCAAACGCAATACCTTTTTCAGCGGCGAGTTCCAGTTGCCAGCCAATGCGCTGCTCGGCAAAAAAAGTTGACCAGCGACGTTGCCAGGCATTGGGTTGTGGCGTGGTCGAGAGCGCATTGTCGAAGTCGAGTCCGAACTGCGGCTGATCGCTCCATTCATGCAAATGCGCAAGCTGTTGGCCGAGGATAAATGCATTGTGCGCGTCAAGCGGACGGGGAGGGAGGAAGTCCATCACCAGGAAACTGTAATCTCTGTCTGCGCCTACCGCCCAAACTTTCGGTACAGATACGGTTTGACTGCGGGAAAGTAGCTCCAGTTGATCGGCTTCCGCCGTAAAGCCGGTCAACAGCTCTCTTTCATCGCATTTGACGAAAAAATCGCGCCCCGCATAGCGTAAATGCCATGCGGCGTGGATCTCTCCGCCGGGCAGTTCATTACGCAGTTCGATTTCGCCTTCACCTAATTGCTCGCTTAAAAGACGACTGATAGCCTGCCACATGATGTCTCTCCCCATGTTGTCTGCCAGATCATAAGGTTAGCGCAAGAATGCGGTTAAAAAACACGAACTGACGCACACCACGGACGCGTCATCGCTGGAAAGGCACTTAATGTTTGTCGTTCTTCTTCATCTCGCACAGTTGTGGAGACGTCTGTTTGCACATGATTCACTTCTTTGTAATCACGTGATTTTTTATCATAGACGTATAACAACCATGCCGACAGTTTTACCGGAAAATCCCCCTTCATATTAAGAAGGGGGACGGTGGTATTACTGCGCAAGGTATGCATATATTTTTTGCGTATCGTCCAAAGCGCACAGACGCGTCCCCTGATTCAGGGTTGCTGCGCTACCGGCGGCAACCCCGAAACGAACAATATCGTCAAAAGGTGCGTTCTCAGCCAGTTTAAGCGTCATGGCGCCGACCATGCTGTCGCCTGCGCCTACGGTACTTTGACTTTTCACCGGTGGTGGAACCACCTGGACGCAGGTGTCGCGATCAACGCCCAGCGCCCCTTGTGGCCCAAGAGAGACCACGACGCGGTGTGCTTTACCCGATTGCACAATCTCCTGCGCGGCTTTACGCACGTCATCAGGTTGGGTGAGTTCGCGGTTCACCAGCGCGCTCAGTTCTTTGAGGTTGGGTTTGACCAGTTCGATATTGCCGATGGCTAACGCCGCCGTTAGCGCCTCGCCTGAGCTATCGACGATGCAGCGAATACCCTGTTTTTGTGCTGAGGTAACGAGTCGGGTCAGCTTCTCAAGTTGTACGCCAGGCGGCAAACTGCCGCTAATCACCAGCAGCGCGCCGGACTCAATTTCCAGCACCTGATCCTGAAGTTGATAGAACTCATCATCGGTCAGCGCAGCCCCGGGCATAACGAAGCGATACTGCTCACCGCTGGACTCAACGTGGACGTGCAGATTTTGGCGGGTCCAGTCTTTGGCTTCGACTGTAGAGACGGGAACATTTTCGTCGGCGAGCAATGCAACAAGATGCTCACCCGTGGCCCCGCCCGCGGGGAAGATAGCCGTCGCAGTACCGCCAAGATGCGCTATTGCACGAGCGACGTTAATGCCGCCGCCACCGGGTTCAAAAACCGGCGAGGTACAGCGAAGTTTACCCTCAGGGTAGATTTGCGGAGTAATTGTTGCGCTATCGAGAGAGGGCGCAAGTGTTAACGTATAGATACGTACCATCTTTACCTCCTGTTAGGCTGCCTTCAGTCTGGCACTTAACATCCCGAAAGTGAAGTAATTAACAACATGATTTTTCATATCTTTATTTAAAATTATCGGGTCAAAGTTATATAAATAAAATATCGATTTAAGAACGCTCTTATTCAAAAAATGAAATAAGAATTTATTGCTATGTTATTCGAGTCTTTTTATAATTTGTTACCTTTCAAGGGTCTTTTGTCATTGATCCATATGAAAGTTTCCGAGACCGTTATGGTCTCTTTTTTTGTTGTACGGACTCTTAATAAATGAAGCTTTTGAAGACAGTGCCCACAGCATTCATGCTGATGGGAGGCCTGCTTGCGTCAATGCATGCTGCCGCCGATGATTCCGTTTTTACTGTCATGGATGATCCTTCCAGCGCGAAAAAACCCTTTGAAGGTAACCTGAACGCGGGATATCTCGCCCAGTCAGGCAACACAAAAAGTTCTTCTTTAACTGCAGACACCAACATGACCTGGTATGGTCAAACTACGGCGTGGTCTCTGTGGGGAAATGCCAGCAACACCTCCTCAAATGATGAGCGTTCATCAGAGAAATATGCCGTAGGGGGCCGTAGTCGTTACAACATGACCGACTATGACTATCTCTTTGGGCAGGCAAGCTGGTTGACCGACCGCTACAACGGTTACCGCGAGCGTGACGTACTGACCGCAGGTTACGGCCGTCAGTTCCTTAATGGGCCGGTGCACAGCTTCCGTTTTGAATTCGGTCCTGGTGTTCGTTATGACGAGCACACTGATGGCACCACCGAAACGCAGCCGTTGGGCTATGCGTCCGGGGCGTATGCGTGGCAGATGACGGATAACACCAAATTTACTCAGGGTGTATCGGTATTCGGTGCTGACGATACGACACTCAACTCTGAAACGGCTTTGAACGTTGCCATCAATGAACACTTCGGGTTAAAGGTGGCTTACAACGTGACCTGGAACTCTGAACCGCCGGCAACGGCGCCGGAGCATACCGATCGTCGAACGACTGTTTCGCTCGGTTATCGTATGTAATGACAAGCCGGGTCAAATAATTGGCCCGGTTTTCCCAATTAAAGTTAAGTTTATTTAATATTTACTCTACGTTTTATTTTTACCACGTACCAATAACGCGCTATTTTTCAGGTAAATTCTATTTAATAGATAAATAAACGGAACCGTACTGCCGGTGCCAATAATTTAACCCCAGATCATTGCGGCCCAACGCAGCATCAGCATGGCCGCACAAATAACAAGCAGAATCACAACTATTTTCCAGTGTTTCTTCGCAAAGCGATTTGTTGGCATAGTTCTTTCCCGCTCATATTCGATGACTTTCGGCAAGTGTAACAAAGACGTCAGGGTGTCAGTGAATTGATTTACATCATACAGTGCGCGTTGATTGCTGCTTTGATCGGCTCGTAACACCGTGTACACTGTCAACGGTGTTATCAAAAAAAGGGCGTAGGTCCAGCGTCGCCACCAAGGCGACCCGTGACATATTTCGCAGAGTGAAGCGGGAATCAGCCCATACCTTTTTGATAATTTTAAATATTGAATCTTTGTATGTGCTCTTACGTGTGGGGCACCACTGCAAATAAGGATATAACATGCCTGTTATTACTCTTCCTGATGGCAGCCAACGCCATTACGACCACGCTGTAAGCCCCATGGATGTTGCGCTGGACATCGGTCCAGGTCTGGCGAAAGCCACGATTGCTGGCCGTGTTAACGGTGAGCTGGTAGATGCTTCCGATCTGATTGAACATGATGCGAAGCTCTCCATCATCACCGCGAAGGATGAAGAAGGTCTGGAGATCATTCGTCACTCCTGTGCGCACCTGTTAGGGCACGCGATCAAACAACTCTGGCCGCACACCAAAATGGCGATCGGACCGGTTGTTGACAACGGTTTTTACTACGATATCGATCTTGACCGTACGTTAACCCAGGAAGACGTCGACGCGCTCGAGAAGCGGATGCACGAGCTCGCTGAGAAAAACTACGATGTCATTAAGAAGAAAGTCAGCTGGTACGAAGCGCGTGAAACCTTCGTGAAGCGTGGCGAGACCTATAAAGTCTCTATTCTTGATGAAAACATTGCCCATGATGACAAGCCTGGCTTGTACCATCATGAAGAATATGTCGATATGTGCCGTGGCCCGCACGTGCCGAACATGCGTTTCTGCCATCACTTCAAACTGATGAAGACCGCTGGGGCATACTGGCGTGGCGACAGCAATAATAAGATGCTGCAGCGTATTTATGGTACTGCATGGGCAGATAAAAAAGCCCTCAACGCCTACCTGCAACGTCTGGAAGAAGCCGCCAAACGCGATCACCGTAAAATCGGTAAACAGCTTGACCTGTATCATATGCAGGAAGAAGCGCCGGGTATGGTGTTCTGGCACAATGATGGCTGGACTATCTTCCGTGAACTGGAAGTCTTCGTTCGTTCGAAACTGAAAGAATATCAGTATCAGGAAGTTAAAGGTCCGTTCATGATGGACCGCGTGCTGTGGGAAAAAACAGGTCACTGGGATAACTACAAAGATGCGATGTTCACGACGTCTTCAGAGAACCGTGAATACTGCATTAAGCCCATGAACTGCCCGGGCCACGTACAGATCTTTAATCAGGGTCTGAAATCTTATCGCGATCTGCCGCTGCGTATGGCTGAGTTTGGTAGCTGCCACCGTAACGAGCCGTCAGGCGCGCTGCACGGTCTGATGCGTGTTCGTGGCTTCACTCAGGATGATGCGCATATCTTCTGTACTGAAGAACAGATCCGTGATGAAGTTAACGCTTGTATTCGTATGGTCTACGATATGTACAGCACCTTTGGCTTCGAGAAGATCGTCGTCAAACTGTCCACTCGCCCCGAAAAACGTATCGGTAGCGATGAAATGTGGGACCGTGCTGAAGCTGACCTGGCCGTTGCGTTGGAAGAAAACAACATCCCGTTTGAGTTCCAACTGGGTGAGGGCGCATTCTACGGTCCGAAAATTGAATTTACCCTGTATGACTGCCTCGATCGTGCATGGCAGTGCGGTACTGTACAGCTGGACTTCTCTCTGCCGTCCCGTTTAAGCGCCTCTTATGTTGGCGAAAACAACGAGCGTCAGGTGCCGGTTATGATTCACCGCGCAATTCTTGGGTCGATGGAACGTTTCATCGGTATTCTGACCGAAGAGTTTGCTGGCTTCTTCCCGACCTGGCTTGCGCCGGTTCAGGTTGTGGTCATGAACATTACCGATTCTCAGTCTGAATACGTTAACGAATTAACGCAGAAACTACAAAATGCGGGCATTCGTGTAAAAGCAGACTTGAGAAATGAGAAGATTGGCTTTAAAATCCGCGAGCACACTTTACGTCGTGTCCCTTACATGTTGGTCTGTGGCGACAAAGAGGTTGAAGCAGGCAAAGTTGCCGTGCGCACCCGTCGTGGCAAAGACTTGGGCAGCCTGGACGTAAATGAAGTGATTGAGAAGCTGCAACAAGAGATTCGCAGCCGCAGTCTTCAACAACTGGAGGAATAAGGTATTAAAGGCGGAAAACGAGTTCAAACGGCACGTCCGAATCGTATTAATGGCGAGATTCGCGCCCTGGAAGTTCGCTTAACAGGTCTGGAAGGCGAAGCTTTGGGTATTGTGAGTCTGAGAGAAGCAATCGAAAAAGCTGAAGAAGCTGGAGTAGATTTAGTTGAAATCAGCCCTAACGCCGAACCGCCAGTTTGTCGTATTATGGACTACGGCAAGTTCCTTTATGAAAAGAGTAAGTCTTCTAAGGAACAGAAGAAAAAGCAAAAAGTTATCCAGGTTAAGGAAATTAAATTCCGTCCTGGCACCGACGATGGCGATTACCAGGTAAAACTCCGCAGCCTGGTACGCTTTCTGGAAGATGGCGATAAGGCTAAGATCACGCTGCGTTTTCGCGGCCGCGAGATGGCCCACCAACAGATCGGTATGGAAGTGCTCAACCGCGTCCGTGACGATCTGAGTGAACTGGCAGTAGTCGAATCCTTCCCTACGAAGATCGAAGGCCGTCAGATGATCATGGTGCTCGCTCCTAAGAAGAAACAGTAAGGCCTTCAAGTAGCAATGTCTGTGGAGCCTGCGGGTTCCACAGCCGTTGTTCGCCTACGTTTCGTTTATTAACAATGCGAAGTGGAAGTTATTAAAATGCCAAAAATTAAGACCGTACGCGGTGCTGCTAAGCGCTTCAAAAAAACCGGTGGTGGTGGATTTAAGCGTAAGCACGCAAACCTGCGTCATATTCTGACCAAAAAATCTACTAAGCGTAAACGTCACCTGCGTCCAAAAGGCCTGGTTTCTAAAGGCGATCTGGGTCTGGTTATCGCGTGCCTGCCGTACGCATAAGCCGTTAACGTTTAATTAATTTTTTACTAAGAATATAGATACAGGAGAGCACATATGGCTCGCGTAAAACGTGGTGTAGTTGCCCGTGCACGTCACAAGAAAATTTTGAAACAAGCTAAAGGCTACTACGGTGCGCGTTCTCGCGTATACCGCGTTGCCTTCCAGGCTGTTATCAAAGCTGGTCAGTACGCTTATCGTGACCGTCGTCAGAAAAAGCGTCAGTTCCGTCAACTGTGGATTGCGCGTATCAACGCAGCAGCACGTCAGAACGGTATTTCTTACAGCAAATTCATCAACGGCCTGAAAAAAGCCTCTGTTGAAATCGACCGTAAGATCCTGGCTGACATCGCAGTATTCGACAAAGTAGCGTTCACCGCTCTGGTCGAAAAAGCGAAAGCAGCTCTGGCATAAGCCGGTGAAAAGAGGGAGCCTGGCTCCCTCTCTTTTATTGTAGCGCAATCAATTAGTTGACATTTTACCCGTAAGCCTTTTCAATAAAGGTTGTCCGGTTTTTACCACATAAGGTAATGCAAGCATGAATGCTGCTATTTTCCGCTTCTTCTTTTACTTTAGCACCTGAATCCAGGAGGCTTGCGCGTGAAAGAAGAAACGGAAAACAGCGCCTAAAAGCCTCCCTGGTGGAGGCTTTTTTTATACGCGTCATCCTTCAAGTTGTCTCTGTGTTGGCTGCATTCGCTCACCCCAGTCACGTACTGATGTACGCTCCTGAGGATTTGCTCTTTTGCCGCCTTGATACAACTTGAATGATTTTGCGTATAGACGAGCGACTAGTGAATATCGCCACATAACGAGGAAAACCATGTCACATCTCGCAGAGCTGGTTGCCAGTGCAACGGCCGCCATTAACCAGGCTTCAGATGTTGCCGCGTTAGACAATGTCCGCGTCGAATATTTGGGCAAGAAAGGGCACTTGACCCTTCAAATGACAACCCTGCGCGAGCTGCCGCCAGAAGAGCGTCCGGCAGCAGGTGCGGTGATAAACGAAGCCAAAGAGCAAGTACAGCAAGCGCTGAACGCACGTAAAGCCGAATTAGAAAGTGCTGCGCTGAATGCCCGTCTGGCTGAAGAAACGATCGATATCTCTCTGCCGGGACGTCGTATCGAAAATGGCGGTCTGCATCCGGTAACACGTACTATCGATCGTATTGAAAGCTTCTTCGGTGAGTTGGGCTTTACCGTGGCGACCGGTCCGGAAATCGAAGATGACTATCATAACTTCGACGCACTGAATATTCCTGGCCATCACCCGGCGCGTGCTGATCACGACACTTTCTGGTTTGACGCGACCCGTCTGCTGCGTACGCAGACTTCCGGCGTGCAGATCCGCACCATGAAAGAAAAACAGCCGCCGATCCGTATCATCGCCCCTGGGCGCGTATACCGTAACGATTACGATCAGACGCACACCCCAATGTTCCATCAGATGGAAGGGCTGATTGTTGATACCAACATCAACTTCACCAACCTGAAAGGTACGCTGCACGATTTCCTGCGCAACTTCTTTGAAGAAGACCTGCAGGTTCGCTTCCGTCCTTCTTACTTCCCGTTCACCGAACCTTCTGCGGAAGTTGATGTGATGGGCAAAAATGGCAAATGGCTGGAAGTGCTGGGCTGCGGGATGGTTCACCCGAACGTGCTGCGCAACGTGGGTATCGATCCGGAAATCTACTCCGGCTTTGCATTCGGTATGGGTATGGAGCGTCTGACCATGCTGCGTTATGGCGTGACCGATCTGCGTTCTTTCTTCGAAAACGATCTGCGTTTCCTCAAACAGTTTAAATAAAGGCAGGATAAAACAATGAAATTCAGTGAACTGTGGTTACGCGAATGGGTAAACCCGGCGATTGATAGCGATGCGCTGTCAAACCAAATCACGATGGCGGGTCTGGAAGTTGACGGTGTGGAACCTGTTTCGGGCGCGTTCAACGGCGTTGTGGTGGGTGAAGTGGTTGAGTGCGCTCAGCACCCGAACGCTGACAAACTGCGCGTTACCAAAGTGAATGTAGGCGGTGACCGCCTGTTGGATATCGTCTGTGGCGCGCCGAACTGCCGTCAGGGCCTGAAAGTGGCGGTGGCAACCGTGGGCGCCGTACTGCCAGGCGACTTTAAAATTAAAGCAGCGAAACTGCGCGGTGAACCGTCTGAAGGCATGCTGTGCTCGTTCTCCGAGCTGGGTATTTCCGACGACCATAGCGGCATTATCGAACTGCCCGCCGATGCGCCAATTGGCACCGATATCCGCGAATACCTGAAGCTTGACGACAACACTATCGAAATCAGCGTTACGCCGAACCGCGCCGACTGCCTGGGTATCATCGGCGTGGCACGTGATGTTGCCGTACTGAACCAGGCTCCGCTGGTTGAACCGGAAATGGCGCCAGTAGCCGCAACCATTAGCGATGTCCTGCCGATTCAGGTCGACGCGGTGGAAGCCTGCCCACGCTATCTGGGGCGCGTGGTGAAAGGCATCAACGTTAAAGCGCCAACCCCGCTGTGGATGAAAGAAAAACTGCGTCGCTGCGGCATCCGCTCTATCGATGCCGTGGTTGACGTAACGAACTATGTGCTGCTCGAACTGGGTCAGCCGATGCACGCGTTCGACAAAGACCGCATTGAAGGCGGGATTGTTGTCCGGATGGCAAAAGAGGGGGAAACCCTGGTTCTGCTGGACGGCAGCGAAGCTAAACTAAATGCGGATACGCTGGTGATTGCCGACCATAACAAAGCGCTGGCCATGGGCGGCATCTTTGGTGGCGAACATTCCGGCGTGAATGATGAAACGCAAAACGTCCTGCTGGAATGCGCGTTCTTCAGTCCGCTGTCTATTACCGGTCGCGCGCGTCGTCATGGCCTGCACACCGATGCCTCTCACCGCTATGAGCGTGGTGTCGATCCTGCGCTGCAGTACAAAGCGATGGAGCGTGCTACCCGTTTGCTGATTGATATCTGCGGCGGTGAAGCCGGTCCAATTATTGATGTAACCAACGAAGCGACGCTGCCAAAACGCGCGACCATTACGCTGCGCCGCAGCAAACTGGATCGTCTGATCGGACACCATATTGCTGATGACCAGGTGAGTGATATTCTGCGTCGTCTGGGTTGTGACGTCACGGAAGGTCAGGATGAGTGGAAAGCGGTAGCGCCGAGCTGGCGTTTCGATATGGAAATCGAAGAAGACCTGGTCGAAGAAGTTGCCCGCGTTTACGGTTATGACAATATCCCGAATACGCCAATTCAGGCAGGTCTGATCATGGGTACGCATCGTGAAGCGGATTTATCGCTGAAACGTGTAAAAACCATGCTGAATGACAAAGGCTACCAGGAAGTTATCACCTACAGCTTTGTCGACCCGAAAATTCAGGCATTGCTGCATCCGGGTGAAGAATCGCTGCTGCTGCCAAGCCCAATTTCTGTTGATATGTCGGCAATGCGCTTGTCGCTGTGGACCGGTTTGCTGTCAACGGTGGTGTATAACCAGAACCGTCAGCAGAACCGTGTGCGTATTTTTGAAACGGGTTTACGTTTCGTACCGGATACGCAGGCCAACCTCGGGATCCGTCAGGATCTGATGCTGGCAGGCGTGATCTGCGGTAATCGTCATGATGAACACTGGAATCTGGCAAAAGAGACCGTTGATTTCTATGATTTGAAAGGCGATCTGGAAGCGGTTCTCGACTTGACCGGCAAACTGGCGGACATTCAGTTCAAAGCTGAAGCGAATCCAGCACTGCATCCGGGTCAGTCTGCGGCGATTTATCTGAAAGGTGAACGTATTGGTTTCATTGGGGTTGTTCATCCTGAGCTGGAACGTAAACTGGATCTGAACGGTCGCACTCTGGTGTTTGAACTGGAGTGGAACAAGCTCGCAGACCGCGTGGTGCCTCAGGCGCGTGAAGTTTCTCGCTTCCCAGCGAACCGTCGCGACATCGCAGTCGTTGTGGCAGAAAACGTTCCCGCTGCGGATATTTTATCCGAGTGTAAGAAAGTTGGCGTAAATCAGGTAGTTGGCGTAAACTTATTTGACGTGTACCGCGGTAAGGGTGTTGCGGAGGGCTATAAGAGCCTCGCTATCAGCCTGATCCTTCAGGATACCAGCCGTACACTTGAAGAAGAGGAGATTGCCGCTACCGTCGCCAAATGTGTAGAGGCATTAAAAGAGCGATTCCAGGCATCATTGAGGGATTGAACCTATGGCGCTTACAAAAGCTGAAATGTCAGAATATCTGTTTGATAAGCTTGGGCTTAGCAAGCGGGATGCCAAAGAACTGGTCGAGCTGTTTTTCGAAGAGATTCGTCGTGCTCTGGAAAATGGTGAGCAGGTAAAACTCTCTGGTTTTGGTAACTTCGATCTGCGTGATAAGAATCAACGTCCGGGACGTAACCCGAAAACGGGCGAAGATATTCCCATTACAGCACGGCGCGTGGTGACCTTCAGACCCGGACAGAAGTTAAAAAGTCGGGTTGAAAACGCAACGCCCAAAGAAGAGTGATTTAACGATTCGTTAAACCACTTGCGTTGCCATCAAAGCGGCAGCGTAAAGCATGACGTATATAACTAAAAAGGCCGCTCTGCGGCCTTTTTCCTTTTCACTACCGAAACAGCACCGTAGAATCACCCCCATCTCTTTTCAGCAGAATGGAAAACATGCTGACTTTCGCCCATCAACAGCAGCGACGAAACGTGCGCTGGATACTGTCACTGTCAGTGCTGATGTTACTGGCAACGATTTTAAGCCTGTGCGCAGGAGAACAGTGGATCGCTCCTGGCGACTGGTTCAGCGCCCGCGGCGATCTGTTCGTCTGGCAAATCCGCTTTCCTCGTACCCTCGCCGTTTTGCTGGTAGGCGCTGCGTTGGCTTTATCCGGTGCGGTAATGCAGGCCCTCTTTGAAAATCCACTCGCGGAACCGGGTCTACTGGGCGTGTCTAACGGCGCAGGTGTAGGACTTATTGCTGCTGTGCTGCTCGGCCAGGGGCAGCTTCCCGGCTGGGCGTTGGGCTTATGTGCCATCGCCGGGGCGCTGATTATTACTCTCATTCTGTTACGCTTTGCCCGTCGTCATTTGTCTACCAGTCGCTTGCTGCTGGCGGGAGTGGCGCTGGGCATTATCTGTAGCGCGTTGATGACGTGGGCCATCTATTTTTCCACCTCTTTTGACTTACGACAACTGATGTACTGGATGATGGGGGGCTTTGGCGGCGTCGACTGGCATCAGGCCTGGCTGATGGTGGCGTTGATCCCCGTACTGATATGGATCTGCTGTCAGTCTCAGCCGATGAATATGCTGGCGCTGGGGGAAACTTCTGCGCGCCAACTGGGGTTACCATTATGGTTCTGGCGCAATCTGCTGGTGGTCGCCACAGGATGGATGGTCGGCGTAAGCGTGGCTCTGGCGGGTGCGATTGGTTTTATTGGATTGGTTATCCCCCACATTTTGCGGTTGTGTGGTTTAACCGATCACCGTGTTCTCCTGCCTGGCTGCGCGTTGGCTGGCGCAATCGCATTATTGTTTGCTGATGTTGTCGCGCGTTTGGTGTTGGCTTCGGCTGAACTACCCATCGGCGTGGTGACGGCTACCATGGGAGCACCGGTATTTATCTGGCTATTGTTGAAAGCCGCGCGCTAGAAAGCGTTGGTTCGGTCTATGATTAAAAACTGAAAATCAACCTGTTGTTCTGGAGATGCTATGCAAGACACTATCCTCAATACCGAAGTGACGACCATTGACGGCGAGGCGACTACGCTGCAACCGTATTCCGGCAATGTACTGTTAATCGTCAACGTTGCTTCAAAATGTGGACTGACGCCGCAATACGAACAACTGGAGAACCTGCAGAAAGCCTGGCATCAGCAGGGCTTCAATGTGCTTGGTTTTCCCTGCAATCAGTTTCTGGGCCAGGAACCGGACAGCGAAGATGAAATCAAAACGTACTGCAGTATGACCTGGGGCGTTACCTTCCCGATGTTCAGCAAGATTGACGTCAACGGCGAGGGGCGTCATCCGCTGTATCAGAAGCTGATTGATGCCGCGCCAACGGCTGTGGCGCCAGCAGACAGTGGATTCTATGAACGTATGGCCAGTAAAGGCCGGGCGCCGCTCTACCCGGACGATATCCTGTGGAACTTTGAGAAGTTTTTAGTGGGACGGGATGGGCAAGTACTGCAACGATTCTCTCCGGATATGACGCCTGAGGATCCGATGCTGGTGCAAAGCATCAAGAAGGCGCTGGCAAACTAATGTCACGATTGATGCAGCTACAGGATGTAGCGGAATCGACCCGGCTCGGCCCGCTTTCTGGTGAAATAAAAGCAGGGGAAATCCTGCATTTGGTGGGGCCTAACGGTGCTGGGAAAAGTACGCTGTTGGCGCGTATGGCGGGTTTGACGACCGGGGAGGGCAGCATCACCTTCGGCGACATGCCGCTTGAAGAGTGGCCGGCAGCAAAGCTGGCGCAATATCGTGCTTATCTTGCGCAACAGCAAAACCCGCCTTTTGCCATGCCGGTCTGGCATTTTCTGACGCTGCATCAACCCGACAAAGCGCGTGCCGATCTGTTACAGGAGGTCGCCGATGCGCTTGGTCTGGGGGATAAGCTGGGGCGTGGCGTCAATCAACTCTCCGGCGGTGAGTGGCAGCGTGTGCGCCTGGCGGCCGTTATTTTGCAAATTTGCCCGCAAGCTAATCCATTCGGTCAGCTTTTACTGTTGGATGAGCCGATGAACAGCCTGGACGTCGCGCAACAAAACGCCCTGGACAGGTTGTTGGGCCAGCTGTGTTTGCAGGGAATAGCGATTGTGATGAGCAGCCATGACCTCAATCATACCTTGCGCCATGCGCATAAGGCCTGGTTGCTCAAACGTGGGAAGCTGCTTGCCAGTGGCTCACGTGATACGGTCCTGACACCAGCTAATCTGTCTGCGGCTTACGGCGTGAACTTCCGTCGTTTGGATATCGAAGGCCACAGAATGCTCATATCAACCACTTAAGTTAAATGGGTTCTTGAAAATCCTGTAATTTCCACGCTAAATTGGCATAAAAATAAAATCCAGAGGATTCGTCCTGAATGCGCTTTTGGCTCCTTTTCATCACAGCATTGTTTTTGGCGGGCTGCAGCAGCCATCGTGCTCCTGCGCCAAATGCCCATTTGTCGGATTCTATCGCCGTTATCGCCGGTCTTAATGACCAGCTACAAACCTGGCATGGTACACCTTATCGTTATGGTGGTATGAGCCGTAGCGGGGTGGATTGCTCAGGGTTTGTTTTGATGACGATGCGGGATAAATTCGATCTACAGCTCCCGCGCGACACGCGCATGCAATCAAAGATTGGTACCGAAATCGATAAAGATGATTTGTTGCCAGGCGATCTGGTTTTCTTTAAAACCGGATCCGGAGAAAGTGGTCTGCATGTCGGCATTTACGACACCAATAATCAATTTATTCATGCCTCAACCAGCCGCGGAGTGATGCGCTCGTCACTGGATAATGTCTACTGGCGTAAAAACTTCTGGCAGGCTCGACGTATTTAATCCTCACAACTGACGAGGCTGCCAACGACTGTGCAGCCTCGACATTTTCATTTGAATGCTAACTGTTATTACTGCTTCCAGCCGATCAATAACCCTGTGTGTTAAGAGTGTATCTTGCTAAAAATATGATTTATGCCGGGATATTAAAAAGTGCAAAGCTGGATATTCGCTTATAATCACGATAAGCTAAAAAAAAGGATTCGATTTACTGGCTATAAAGGGACAAATGAAAGAGCCTCTACTTGCATCAGCAGTAACGTATTTCTCCATCCTTTGCTACAGGATGCCGGATAACACCTATGCAGAGGGGCTGGTACGATGATTGTTTCACTGGATAATCTTTATCAATCGGAGTTGTCTTTTCTTCCTGCGAGAAGTGAAAAAGGCGATCTTGAATTCGTAGATATCATCACCAGTTTTGCCAGCCTGCAGGGGGATGTGCGCATACCAACCGAGCTGGTCTTACCTCGGATGTCGGACGATGAACAATGTCGTTTATTTACAGAGAAACTAGAATTAATCGAAACGTGCCAACATTTTTTTATTCAGCGAAAAGTCTCAGTCTGGATTAATTTAACCCCGGCAGTTGCTCATACTTTATTATCAGACGCTGAATATGCTTCACAAATTGAACGATTTTCATTTCTGGAACTGGTTATTAATGAAAGCTATCCAGAGTTAAACAAGGGTAAAGACAATCCAACGCTGGCTGCACTTGCGGCAAGATTTCCATTAATTCTGCAAAATTATGGCGCTGGCGGCATATCAACGCGGGCAATTTTTGATGGCCTGTTCAAACGTGTGGTGTTGGATAAAAACTTTGTTCAACAAAGGATTGCACATATTTCATTTGAACCATTTATGCGCGCTATCCAGGCGCAAATATCACCCTGCTGTGAGTCAATCATCATTAGCGGTATTGATACGCAAGAAATGTTGGCACGAGTACTTCCCCTCGGTTTCAGCGCCATGCAGGGAGGACTGTGGCCTGCGGTACCGCCCTCGCAGATAATTTCGTTATCGAGGATATAACCCTTTTATTTGCTGGTGTTTAACAGGCTATTAACAGTCTACACTAGAGACAGGAGGCCCTATGACCCTGTCTTTTACCACCCGCTGGCGTGATGAATTACCAGCAACCTATACCGCACTCTCGCCTACGCCCCTGAAAAACGCGCATCTTATCTGGCATAACGATGCTCTGGCTGAGCAATTGGCTATTCCTGCGGCGCTGTTTACTATTCCAGAGGGTTCAGGCGTTTGGGGAGGTGAATCCTTGCTTCCCGGGATGTCGCCTTTAGCGCAAGTTTATAGCGGACATCAGTTCGGCGTTTGGGCCGGGCAGCTTGGTGACGGACGCGGGATCCTGCTGGGCGAACAACAGCTTGCTGATGGCTCGACGCTTGACTGGCACCTGAAGGGTGCCGGACTGACGCCTTATTCCCGCATGGGGGATGGGCGCGCCGTGCTGCGTTCAACCATTCGCGAAAGCCTGGCCAGCGAGGCGATGCACTATCTGGGAATACCCACCACGCGGGCATTGTCGATTGTCACCAGCGACACGCCGGTATATCGCGAAACGGTAGAGCATGGGGCGATGCTCATTCGCGTGGCGCAAAGCCATATGCGCTTTGGCCATTTTGAACACTTTTACTATCGTCGCGAGCCGGAGAAAGTCCGTCAACTTGCAGACTTCGCGATTCGTCATTACTGGCCGCATTGGCAGGAAGAAGCCGATAAATATCAGCTGTGGTTTAGCGATATTGTCACGCGTACCGCAAGCTTAATCGCCGACTGGCAGGCGGTAGGGTTTGCGCATGGCGTTATGAATACGGACAACATGTCTATTCTGGGGCTGACGATGGATTACGGTCCGTATGGTTTTCTTGATGACTACGTGCCGGATTTTATCTGTAACCACTCCGATCATCAGGGACGATACAGTTTCGATAATCAACCTGCAGCCGCGCTGTGGAACCTGCAACGTCTGGCACAAACCCTGTCGCCATTTATCCCGGTCGAGGCGCTCAATGATGCGCTGGACAATTACCAACTGGCGCTGTTAACGCGTTACGGTCAACGGATGCGGCAAAAGCTCGGCTTCTTTAGCGAGCAGAAAAACGATAACGAGCTGCTGAGTGAACTGTTTAGCCTGATGGCGCGAGAAAGAAGCGACTATACGCGAACGTTTCGCATGCTCAGTCTGACGGAACAACACAGTGCGCTATCTCCGCTACGCGATGAGTTTGTGGATCGTGCGGCGTTTGACGACTGGTTCACACGGTATCGCTCGCGCCTGGAACAGGACAGCGTTGCTGACGATGTCAGACAAACGCAGATGAAAGCGGCAAACCCGGCGATGGTTTTACGCAACTGGCTGGCGCAACGGGCGATTAGTCAGGCGGAGCAGGGAGATTACGCCGAGCTACATCGGCTGCACCAGGCGTTGCGTACTCCGTTTGTCGATCGCGATGATGACTATGTCAGTCGGCCGCCTGACTGGGGCAAACGGCTGGAAGTGAGCTGTTCAAGCTAAGGCGCCAGAAACACCTGGGGGGACACGTTGGCCGGATGATGGCCAACGTGAACCTCAGCACCGTACCAGCGCATCAGATCATCGGCCCGTAACACGGTCTCCGGCGTCCCTTGCGACGCCAGCCTGCCATTATGCAGTAACACTATTCTGTCAGCCCATAAAGCTGCCAGATTCAAATCGTGAAGCACAATACACACATGCAGCTCTCCTGAAGCGACAAGCGTTTTCAGTAACCGCAGCAGATGTTGCTGGTGGTAAAGATCCAGCGCCGAGGTGGGTTCATCAAGAAATAACCAGCCGCGAGGCGCTCCGTCGCACCAGAGTTGCGCCAGGGCGCGGGCTAACTGCACGCGCTGTTGCTCGCCGCCGGAAAGCGTGGCGTATTGCCGACCTGCCAACGGCGCGCATCCGGTCATCTCCATCACCTGCGCGATAAGGCGAGGTTCCGAACGCTGGGTCCAGGGCGCACGGCCCATCGCGATAACGGCCTCTACCGGCCAGTCAAATCCCAGTTGCGTTTGCTGACGCATCACCGCCCGATGGCGCGACAGCGTCTGCATATGCCACTCATCCAGCGCTTTGCCCGCCAGCATGCAGCGCCCGGCAACCGGTTTGAGAAAACCGGTCAACAGGCGCAGCAGGGTAGATTTCCCCGCACCATTTGGACCGATGAGCGCCACCAGTTCACCTTTTGCGAGGGCAAGCGATACATCAGCAATCACCGACCTGCCCGCCACGCGATAGTGAAGTCCTTCAGCAACGAAATGTTCAGCCATGCGATCCTCGCTGACGAAAAATAAGCCATAAAAACCACGGGGCGCCGAGCAGACTGGTTAACAGACCGACCGGCATTTCCGCTGGCGCAACTGAAGTGCGGGCCAGCGTGTCGGCAATCAGTAATAAAAACGCGCCCGCCAGCACAGAACCGGGGATAACGGCCCGATGGTCTGCGCCGAGCCACATACGCATTAAATGCGGGATAACCAGCCCGATAAAGCCAATTACGCCGCTTACTGCCACCGCTGCGGCTACCAGCAAGGCGCTGCAAAGCAGCAAAATACGCTGGATTGTACGCACATTCACGCCAAGATAATGCGCCTCTTCCTCGCCCAGTTGCAGCAGGTTCAGGGCCGAAGCCAGACGCCAGACGATCAGCACCGTCGGGATAGCCAGCGAGGTAACTGCCAGTAGTGTGGACCATTGCGCAGCGCCCAGACTTCCCATCCCCCACAGCGACAGCTGGCGCAGTTGCGCATCATTACTGACCCACGACAGAACGCCAACAGCCGCCCCGCAGAGCGCGTTGATCGCAATACCGACCAGCAGTAGCCGCGAGAGTGAACCGTCGCGCTGTTGGCTGAGGATAAAAATCACCACGGTTGCCGCCAGTGCACCGACAAATGCAGCCAACATTGGCGCATACAGCATCAGTAGCGCGGGCAAAGAGACAGGCAGTACCACCCACAGGGCGACGGCGCAGGCCGCACCGCTGCTAATTCCGAGTAATCCCGGGTCGGCAAGTGGGTTGCGAAACAGTCCCTGCATCACACAACCGGATAGCGCCAGAGAACCGCCAATCACCAGCGCCAGCAGAACACGGGGCAGGCGAATAGTGAGCCAGATTTGACGCAGAGTTTCATTGTCATCACGCCAGAGCAGACTTACCGGCAGGCGCAACGCGCCAAAACCGGTAGCCAAAATTGTCATTACGACCAGCATTAGCGCCATGACCCACAAAGAACAAGTGATTCGTCGGGACATCAGGGCAATTGCTCTGCTTTCGCGCGTAGTTGCAAAATGGCCTGCGGCGTGCGGATACTGAAGCCAAGCAGTGCCATATCATCAACCTGCAATACCTGTTTATTCCGTCCCGCAGGTGTTTGCGCCAGCCCCGGCAGCGCCCACAGGCTCGCCTCGCCACCCATTGCCTTAACACCTTCCCGTGAAATCACCACCAGGTCCGGCTGGCTGGCAATCACACCTTCTTGTGAAAGAGGTTGATAACGGTTAACCCCCTGCATCGCGTTGCGCAAACCGGCGGCGCGAATAGCGGCATCGGCTCCGGTTTGCTGGCCTGCGGCCATGGCGGTCATCCCACCATGATTAAGAATAAACAGGACGCGTTTGTTAAGTTCAGATGACGGGAGCGCCGCCAGCTCCTGACGTAAGGTTGCACGCAACGTTTCGCCGTCGGCCTCCCGGTGAGTCGCCTCGGCAATGACGCGAATTTTTCCATCAATCGCGTTAAGGTCGTTGTTTGCCGGGATCGTAACAACCCTGACGTTGCTCTGCTCGACCTGTTTTAGCGCCAGAGAAGGCTGCGCCTGCGCACTGGCAAGGACCAGCGTCGGACGGGTGGCAAGGATCCCTTCGGCGTTAAGCTGGCGTAAATAGCCGACGTCAGCCAGGGCGTTTGCGGCTTCAGGCCACTGGCTGGTACTGTCTCGCGCCACAAGCGTTGACTGGGCCCCCAGCGCGTACACAATTTCGGTGACGTCGCCCCCCAGAGTAACGACTCTTTCCTCGGGGACCGCCAGCGCAGTAACGGGCAGCAACGCAATCAGGAGCAGCAATTTGTTCATGCGGCCAGCCCTTTCGGCGTCAGTGCGTCAATTTGCGCGCGCCATTGCGTTTGCTCCGGTTCGCCTTCCGTACGTTGACCATACAGTTGGGCAATCTGTGTGCCATCGGCCGCAAACAGTTCCAGACTGGTAACGTGCCCATCGGCGGTTGGTTTGCGCGTTACCCACGTTTCAGCCACGCTTTCTTCCAGCAGATGTAATGTAAATGCTGGATTGAATATATTCAGCCAGCCTTTCATCGGTACCAGTTTTTCTATCACGCCGGTAAAAATTTGTACGCAGCCGCGATTACCCACAAACACCATAATTTCATTACCATCCTGACGCGCGGTATTGAGTAACTGCGCCAGTGCGCCATTGGTCACTTTACAGGCCAGATCATCGCCCACCAGATTAAACGCCTGTTGGCGAGTGAGATCGTGGCGTTTCAGCAGACCGAAGAACTGGTGGACATCGGTCATGGCTCGCCACTCTTGATCTACGGTCTGTGCATCAACGGTGACGGTAGCAGGAGCAGGGTTTTTAGCGGATTGCAGCGCCAGTGGCGGGTTTTCAGTGAAGATGAAACGGCTCAGTAACGCTGCCCATTCTTCAACGAGGGTATTTTGTGTGGCATAGACCTTCAGTAATGCATCACCCTGATGGTCGAAAAACTGAATGCTCTGACGCTCGCCGTGAGCGGTTGTTTCTCTGATATGAAAGGCGCTTGCCCACTGATTCAGGAACAGACGCAGATCGAGGGCGCGTGGATTGAGTACCAGCCCGGCATGCCCGCTCAGGTGCTGGTTGGTAAAGGTGCCGACCTGCTCATGCACCGCATATTCGTTGCGGCAAATACATTTGGTTTCGCCTACGGCTTCCAGCGCGCCGAGGATTTCGCGGACTTCGCCACGTAAACGCCAGGCGTCATGACCGACGCGCGCGAAGGTCAGTTCTGCCTCGCTGATGTGCATCATAGCCGCGATGTCACGTGCGTATTTGCCAGGGTTTTCTTTTTTCAGTTCCAGCCAGCGTGTGTGGTGATTCATTGTCTCTTCCTTCCAGATTGCTGCCCCGGCGAACCGGGGAAAAGTGATTACCACTGATAACTCACGAAAATTTTGCCATTGCGGCCATCCTGCGGAATGCCCTGCGGCGACCAGTACTCTTTGTCGAAGGCGTTGCCCAGGACCAGTGTGGTGGTCATGCCTTTTAGCGCCTGTTGCCCCTGATAGCTCACGTAGAAGTCGTTTACCGCATAGCCGGGTTGTTTGGCGTAGCTGCTGCTGATGTGCGTTGAGCGGTCAGCAAATGTACCTATCCAGCCAACGGAGAAACCGCTGTGTGCAACCGGCACGTTCAGTTTGCTGGTGACGGTGTCCGGGTTAATGCTGGAAATGTACTCGCCCGTGTCAGTATCTTTACCCCGCGTGCGGTTATAGGCCATATCGAGGCTGAACAGATCGGCGGTGTATTTCGCCATCACGTCCCAGCCCCAGATTTTGGCGTTGGGTACGTTATAGGACATGGTCGTCGCAGCGGCAAAATCGACGCTGGTGGAGATGTAATCTTTGGCTTTGGTGTCGAAATAGCTGGCTTTAAATTCGAGCGCATCGCTCGCCATCAACAGATCGTCAAAGCGCAGGCCAAATCCGTATTCCTGTGTTTCGTTGGTTTCCGGACGCAGGTTCGGGTTTGGCACCCAGTAATTGGTGTAAAAACGGCCAATCGAGAAGTGTTTCGCGTCGTTATACATCTCGCCCATGGTTGGAGCACGGAAGGCCTGAGCGTATGAACCGAAAAGCATCAGCCAGTCGGCAGGCGCAACGGTGAGTCCAGCGCGGGACGACCATTTATCGGCATCGACATCTTCATAACCGTCGCTGCTACCGCGATAAGAGTCATACCGTGTCCCCCCCAGCAGCGTAACCGGCAGGTCGCGCAGGGTGATTTCATCCTGTAGCCAGCCGGAGCTAAAATCGATTTTTGCCTCCGGGAAACCGGTGGTTGCGCCGCCCGGTTGTTGTTCCTGACGATAGTATTCACCGCCGTAGGTCAGTAAGTGAGAAGCAAATGAATCGGTAAACAGGCGGCTACGGTTGTCGACTTTCCCGCCTTTGGTGGTCTGCTTGCGAAATTCGCCGGTGCTGTCCGTGTTTTGTGCATTAATGCGCGCTTCGGACCAGTAGATGTGGGCATCCGCGTTCAGCCAGTCATTATCCGCCGGGGCGAGGGAGTAGGTCAGTTGCGCATCGCGCTGGATGGTTGAGCGATCGGTCATCGGGTTGCTGGTGGTATCCGCCGCGCTGGTTTGTGGGTTTTTAGGTTCCCGGGCATCATTGTTGTAATAACGCAGCGAGCCGGCCAGCGTCTGGGCGCTGTCAATTTTCCAACTGCCTTTCGCCAGCATATTGTTAATTGCTTCATCGTTCGGGGCGGTAGTGCCGTCGCTCTGGCGCAAATTACCGCGATCGCGACTGGACCAGGCCAGCAGCCCGTCGAGGGTATCGGTGCGGCCAAATGCGCTGGCGCCCATACCGAGGCTGTGATCGCCGGTAGCCGCGGTACCGAACACGCGATAACCGCTATTCTGACCCGCCTCCAGTAAGTCTTTAGCATCCGCAGTGTCATAGGCGATTACGCCGCCCAGCGCGCCGCTGCCATACAACAGTGCGGAAGGGCCGCGCACCACTTCAATCCGCTTGATTAGCGCCGGATCGAGGAAGGTACTGTTCAGGTGCCCGGTATCGGTTCCCTGGCGAACGCCATCCACCAGCACCAGAACACCGCGACGGTCATAGCCGCGCAGATTGACGTCCTGACCATTTGTCCGCCCCGTACCGTCAAGGCTCAGGCCCGGAACCTTCCGTAACAGGTCGGCTGTCGAGCTGGCTGTCTGGTTTTCAGGTGCAGTAGCGTCGATAACGCTGACCATCATCGGCGCTTCAAAGGCGCTACGGGGATTACCGGTGGCGGTGACGGTCATATCCTCTACTGCCGCCCAGGCAACGACGGGAAGATTACTGACAATCGCCAACGCCAGGAGCGACGGGCGCAAGGATGCGGTGTGCAGGTGGGGCATAGCAACTCTCCATTAGAAAATCGAAAAGCGCTGGCTGCCTGGGTATCACCTGGGTGGCTGGCGAAAAGTGTCGTTTATTTAGTCAGAATGAGTTTTCCAGCATGGGTCTGGCGCAGCAGGTAGTGCTGGCCATCGTGCTCTATAATCACGCGTCCTTCTTTGCCCAGCAAACTTTTACTGTCAATGCGACGCTCGGTTGCGGCGACGGCAGGCGGTGTTTTTTCTTTTGCAGGCGTTGCTGTTGTGTTATCCATACGTGACATAGAGTTTAAAAATAGCAATCAATGTAACAATGATAATCATTATCATCAAACTGCAAATGTGCGGCAAGCGTTTTTGTGAAATAATTGTGACGGGAACAGTTTTTGCACAACAATGAAGGGAAAAACAAAGAATTACCACCGGGCAACGTGGTGTTACCCGGTATACAGCGTTAAAAACGGCTATCAACCGCCGAGGCGAGTTTGTCCACCAGTAGTTCAGTATCTTCCCAGTTCAGGCACGGGTCGGTAATCGACTGACCGTAAACCAGCGGCTGACCGCTGACGATTTTTTGCGTGCCTTCACGCAGGAAACTTTCCGCCATGATCCCGGCAATCGCCGTCGAACCGTTGCGAATTTGCTGGCATACGTCATCACACACTTCCAACTGACGGCGATGCTGCTTCTGGCAATTACCATGGCTGAAATCGACGACCAGATGCTCAGGCAGGGAAAATTCGTGCAAGGTATCGCAGGCGGCGGCAATATCTTCAGCAAAATAATTCGGCTTTTTACCGCCGCGCATAATGATATGCCCATATGGATTACCGCTGGTCTGATAAATGGTCATCTGGCCGGTTTTATCCGGGGAGAGGAACATATGGCTGGCGCGGGAGGCGCGAATCGCATCGACGGCGATACGGGTATTACCATCCGTCCCGTTCTTAAACCCAACCGGGCAGGAAAGAGCAGACGCCATTTCGCGGTGGATCTGGCTTTCGGTGGTGCGCGCGCCAATGGCGCCCCAACTGATTAAATCAGCAATAAACTGGCCGGTCACCATATCGAGAAATTCAGTGGCCGTGGGGACGCCCAGTTCGTTGACCTGCAGCAGCAGTTTACGCGCCAGCTCAATGCCGTGGTTCACACGGTAGCTGCCGTTCAGGTCCGGGTCGGAAATTAAGCCTTTCCAGCCCACGACGGTGCGTGGCTTTTCAAAATAGGTACGCATCACGATTTCCAGACGCGTCTGGTGCTTTTCGCGCAGCGCCTGCAGGCGCGTCGCGTATTCCACGGCGGCATCGAGATCGTGAATTGAGCAAGGGCCTACGATCACCAGCAAACGGGGATCTTCGCCATTCAATATTTTTTCTATCCGGCGTCGGGAGTCCGTAACATGACGGGCGACGGAGGACGAAACAGGATGCCGCTGCGCAAGCTCTGCTGGAGTGACCAGGTTGTCAATACGCGCAGTACGGAGTTCATCGGTTCTGTTCATTACTTGTCTCAGAAATTTGTTGCTTCAACGGCAGGACTACCGGGAAGTGATGTGCATCACAATATCACACTCATCCGGCCTGGTGGCGAGCATAATAACAAAAAATCGAACCAATGCACTAGCATTCTAGTACATGCGGCGATTCAGCCCCATAATGTCGAGGATCTTGGTAGCAATCTCTTCTACCGAATAATTGGTACTGTTTAACCATGGGATCTGATTTTTCCGGTACAGCGCTTCCACTTCGGCAACTTCCATCCGACACTGGCGTAGCGAGGCGTAACGGCTGTTCTCTCGTCGCTCTTCGCGGATCGCCGCCAGGCGTTCGGGGTCGATGGTCAGACCGAACAGTTTATGCTGCAGCGGCTTCAGGGATGTGGGCAGCACCAGATTATCCATATCATCGGCAATAAAGGGGTAGTTGGCCGCGCGGATACCAAACTGCATGGCCAGATACAAACTGGTCGGGGTTTTGCCGCAACGGGAAACACCGAGCAGGATCACCTGCGCCTGATCGAGGTTGCGCAACGAAATACCATCGTCATGGGCAAGGGTGTAATCAATAGCGGCAATACGCGCATCGTACTTGTTGAGGTTGCCGGGATTCAGGCCGTGGGTACGATGGGCAATCGGCGTTGGGTCGAGCTTCATCTCTTGCTGCAATGGAGCGACCAGCGCCTGTACGATATCCTGACAAAACCCCTCGCTTTGCAGAATGATTGAGCGGATTTCCGGCAAGACGATGGAGTAAAACACCAGAGGACGCACGCCGGTTTGTTGGTAAATGGCGTCAATCTGGTCTTTAACCGCGCGCGCGCGGCTCTCGTTTTCAACAAACGGCAGCGTAATGCTGTTGATAGTGACCGGAAATTGCGACATTACCGCGTGGCCCAATACCTCGGCGGTGATGGCCGTACCATCAGAAATATAAAAAACGTGACGATCAACAGCATTATCCATTTTGCGCATCCTGGGGCAGACATAATTCTCTGAAAGCATAAATTAAAATTCGCCAGAAGCGAATATTGCGCCATCACTTTTATAAAGTGAAACGCTATTTTTATATTTAATGAAAAGTGCATTTCATTTTTCGGAACAAATGTTTATACCGGTAGTTTTTGTGGTGATCCCGTGTCGCTCGCGGGTTTGCGCAAATGCGGAAACAATCTTAAAAAATAAAAAATAAAGTTGCTTGAACGATTCACCGTTTTTTTCGCCGCGGTAAATATGCAAAGATAAATACGCAAAATTGAGTTTCCTAACCTCGTTCATATATAAGGATTGTTCGATGTCCAACAATGGCTCGTCACCGCTGGTGCTTTGGTATAACCAACTCGGCATGAATGATGTAGACAGAGTTGGGGGCAAAAATGCCTCCCTGGGTGAAATGATTACTAACCTTTCCGGTATGGGAGTTTCCGTACCGAATGGTTTTGCAACAACCGCCGATGCGTTTAACCAGTTTCTGGACCAAAGCGGTGTAAACCAGCGCATTTATGAGCTGCTGGATAAAACGGATATTGATGATGTTACCGAGCTTGCGAAAGCCGGGGCACAAATCCGCCAGTGGATTATCGACACTCCTTTCCAGCCGGAGCTGGAAAATGCCGTCCGCGATGCCTACGCGCAGCTGTCAGCAGACGATGCCCATGCTTCTTTTGCCGTGCGTTCTTCCGCCACCGCAGAAGATATGCCAGATGCGTCATTTGCTGGTCAGCAGGAAACCTTCCTTAACGTCCAGGGCTTCGATGCTGTCCTGGTCGCTATCAAACACGTATTTGCTTCGCTGTTTAACGACCGCGCGATTTCTTATCGTGTTCACCAGGGCTATGACCACCGCGGCGTGGCGCTTTCTGCTGGTGTCCAGCGAATGGTGCGCTCTGACCTTGCGTCCTCAGGCGTTATGTTCTCCATCGACACCGAATCCGGTTTCGACCAGGTGGTGTTTATCACTTCCGCATGGGGTCTGGGCGAGATGGTGGTGCAGGGTGCCGTTAACCCGGATGAGTTCTACGTGCACAAACCGACTCTGGCGGCTAACCGTCCGGCGATCGTTCGCCGCACCATGGGATCGAAAAAAATCCGTATGGTCTACGCGCCAACCCAGGAACACGGTAAGCAGGTGACCATTGAGGATGTGCCGCAGGAACAACGCGATATTTTCTCTCTGACCAATGATGAAGTGCAGGAACTGGCGAAGCAGGCGGTACAGATCGAGAAGCACTACGGTCGTCCGATGGACATCGAATGGGCGAAAGACGGTCATACCGGCAAGCTGTTCATTGTTCAGGCTCGCCCGGAAACCGTGCGTTCTCGCGGGCAGGTGATGGAGCGGTATACGCTGCACGCCCAGGGTAAAATTATTGCTGAAGGTCGCGCCATCGGTCACCGCATTGGCGCCGGCCCGGTCAAAGTTATTCACGACATCAGCGAAATGAACCGTATTGAACCCGGCGACGTACTGGTGACTGATATGACCGACCCGGACTGGGAACCGATCATGAAGAAAGCGGCGGCGATTGTGACCAACCGTGGCGGCCGTACCTGTCACGCGGCGATCATTGCCCGTGAACTGGGGATCCCTGCCGTGGTTGGCTGCGGCGATGCCACCGAGCGCATGAAGGATGGTGAGAAGGTCACTGTCTCCTGTGCCGAAGGCGACACCGGTTATGTTTACGCTGAAATGCTTGATTTCAGCGTGAAGAGCTCCAGCGTGGAGACCATGCCGGATCTGCCGTTGAAGGTGATGATGAACGTCGGCAACCCGGACCGGGCTTTTGACTTTGCCTGCCTGCCAAACGAAGGTGTCGGCCTTGCGCGTCTGGAATTCATTATCAACCGCATGATCGGCGTGCACCCTCGTGCGCTGCTGGAGTTTGATGACCAGACGCCTGAGCTACAAAATGAAATCCGCGGCATGATGAAAGGTTTCGACTCTCCGCGTGAATTCTACGTTGGTCGTCTGACGGAAGGGATCGCGACGCTGGGTGCGGCGTTTTATCCGAAACGCGTCATCGTGCGTATGTCGGACTTTAAGTCCAACGAATATGCTAACCTGGTCGGCGGTGAGCGTTATGAGCCGCACGAAGAGAACCCGATGCTGGGCTTCCGCGGGGCGGGCCGTTACGTTTCAGACAGCTTCCGCGACTGTTTCGCACTGGAATGTGACGCGGTGAAACGTGTCCGTAACGACATGGGTCTGACTAACGTTGAAGTGATGGTACCGTTTGTACGTACCGTTGCCCAGGCGAAAGCGGTGGTTGAAGAGCTGGCGCGCCAGGGGCTGAAACGCGGCGAGAATGGCCTGAAGATCATCATGATGTGCGAGATCCCGTCTAACGCCCTGTTGGCAGAACAGTTCCTTGAGTACTTCGATGGCTTCTCCATCGGCTCAAACGACATGACGCAGCTGGCGCTGGGCCTGGACCGTGACTCGGGTGTGGTTTCTGAACTGTTTGATGAGCGTAACGACGCGGTGAAAGCGCTGCTGTCGATGGCGATTCGCGCTGCTAAGAAACAGGGCAAATACGTGGGTATTTGCGGTCAGGGACCTTCTGACCACGAAGACTTCGCGGCCTGGCTGATGGAAGAGGGGATCGACAGTCTGTCGCTGAACCCGGACACCGTCGTACAGACCTGGCTGAGCCTGGCTGAACTGAACAAGTAACATTATGCCTTATCCGGTCTATTCAACGTAGGCCGGATAAGATGCGTTAGCATCGCCATCCGGCACTTTATCCTGCAATACTCTCCATGCTCAAACGTTTAATAATATCCTGACGCAACTGGTATTTTTGTACCTTACCGGACGCTGTGCGAGGTAACTTCTCGACAACCACGATATGCTCCGGGTATTTATACTTTGCCACCCGTTTGCGGCTAAAAAAGGCGACGACAGATTCCAGCGACAGCGAATGATGCGGGGCTTTTAGTACCACATAAGCGCACGACCGTTCACCTAACCGTTCGTCCGGCATCGCGACAACGCAGGCATCATGAATGCGTGGATGTTGCAATAAAATATCCTCTACCTCGCGGCTGCTGATATTTTCCCCTCCCCGCACAATAATATCTTTTTTACGCCCGGTTATTTTGATGTATCCCGCGTCGTCCATCCGGCATAAGTCGCCACTGTAATACCACCCCTCTTTATCCAGCGCGCGGGCGGTCAGTTCGGGTTCATCGAGGTAGCCCATAAAAACATTGGGGCCACGCGAGGCTTCTTCACCTTCTACTCCTGCGGGCAGGGCATTGCGCGCTTCATCGACGACTTTAATTTCGACGCCTGCGGCAGCATAGCCGTCGGTGGTCATCATGCGGGAAGGTGAATCATCGAGATTGACCAGCGCATGCGGCGAGCTCTCCGTTGAACCATAAATGCTTAACAATTTAATGCCGAGCCGTTGGCAGTCACGGGCAATCTTTTGCGGAATGGTGGTGCCTCCGCATAAAAAAAAGCGTAGCGATGAGAGATCGCAGGCGCGTTTTTCCATGCGACACAACATGTCATAGACAAACGGCGTTGCGCCGAGTACGCAGGTGCAGTGCTGTTGCTCCAGCAGATCGAGACAGGCGTCTGGGGTAAAAATATCCAACAACACGCTGCGGGCGCCGATTAAAAACGGTGCGGTAACGCCATGCAGAAAACCGGTAGCATGTCCAAGCGGCGCGGGCATTAAAAACACATCTTGCCAGGTGAGATTGAGACGGGCGCAGTAGGCGCGTTCGCTGGCAAGGATATTGTTGTGGGTTAACATTACGCCTTTCGGCATTCCCTCGGTTCCGGAGGTAAACAGTACCGCTGCCAGTTCATCCGCGTGAACGTTAATCGTTTGATTTAACGGCGGTGCTAAAAGCAGTTGGCTGAGTGCCTGCGAGGTGGTTGCCGGCGCCAGTTTATCCACGGCGACAATCTGTTGCAGATGCGGTAACTGGTTTTGTAAGGGGAGGATCAAATCAACCGGCCGGGTTTGTTTAAACAGGGTAGGTGCGAAAAAAATCTTCGCTTTACATTTATTTAATACCCATACTAACTCCGCTTCGCGCCAGGCGGGTAGTAACGGGACGGAAACGGCTCCGGTTTTCAGGCAGGCCAGATAAATAATGGTAAATTCGCACCAGCCCGGCAACTGGAAAGCGACGCGATCGCCGGGTTGAATACCGCAGGCTAAAAACCAGCTCGCCAGACTGCTGGCGGCACCGTCGAGTGCGGCGTAGGTATATGAAGCGCCATGATTATCAACCACGGCGATTTTATCCGGCATGGCTCTGGCTGTTTGGTTCCAGTAATCGCCAAGCGAAGCATCTCCCCATAAACCTTGTTGTCGCCAGGCATCGCGACGTTCGGCGTTAAACGTTAGTGTGATACTCATTCGTTATTCCCTGGATAATATCGGCATACGTCTGACCGGATTGGCCGTGGAAGCCGATCCGGGGTACAACGGCTCAATCCGTTAGCCGTAGCGAAAATCAATGCCAAATGTTCCTGCCGGATACTCCCATTGTTCGAGGATCGTATCGCCGCACAGCACCCGACAGGTGCCACACTCCAGGCAGCCAGCAGAATCAAAATGAATATTCCCACTCTCGTCCTGCTTATACAGTCCGGCGGGACAGGCCTTCAGCAGTTTGCGAAATTCATTCAGATCGGGATGTTCGGCCAGAATAATGTGCGGGTGACCTTCATCGACATTGAATTTATTGACGCCCAGCTTGACGTCGACGTTAACGGTATTGTCCTGACTCATAGCGCAGTTGCCCCCTTGATGCCGTCTTTCAGTAAGTTCATCAACCCAATTTTCTTCGCATGGGACATCATCATCTTACGAATCGGTTGGTTCGGGCGTCCGTCAACGGTGAACATATCGTTCATGATATCTGCGACCATGCGAGGGTATTGGGTGAACAGGCGCGGGTTTTCCATCAGCGCCGGGATCTTGCGAAAATGCTGTAAATCACGCATCACACAGCCCTGTTCGAGGGCGCGTTTGTAGTCCATCAGGCTGCTGGCGGAGAAGTCCTGGCGTTCTTTGGCTGCAATGGCGGTTTGGGCAGCGGCTTCTGCGGAGGCTATTGCTAAATCCATACCACGCACCGTGTAACCCAGATTCAGACAGAAACCCGCGGCATCGCCGACGATCATTACGCCGTCATCAACCAGTTTGGGTACCATTGCCAGCCCGCCTTCCGGCACCATATGTGCGGAATACTCCAGCAGTTCTCCTCCCGCAATCAGTGGACGAATAGTCGGGTGTTGCTTAAAGTCTTCCAGCATTTGTGGAATACTTTTCGTTGCGTGAGCAATATCCCCCAGCCCGCATACCAGCCCCAGAGAGACCGAGTCCTGGTTGGTATACAGAAAGCCTCCCCCCATCAGTCCATCCGACGGTGAACCGGCAAACAGCCAGGCTGCGCCTTCATCGCCTGAGAGGTTGAATCGATCCGCAATCACAGCCGGAGGTAAGCCGATCAACTCCTTTACGCCAACGGCATAGTGGTGAGCAGAAGAGGGAGGGACCATCCCCAGCGACCGCCCTAATATTGAGTTGACGCCATCGGCCAGGATGACAATATTGGCTTCCAGGATATCGTCACCAGCTTGCACGCCGGTGACCTTATTACCTTCGCGGATCAGCGCATCAACGCGGACGCCGGGGATGAACTGCGCGCCGGCCTGTTCTGCTTTTTCCATCAGCCAGGGATCAAGTCGGTTGCGCAACACGGTGTAAGAATCCTGCGCTGGCGCGTTGTCTTTATCCCGATGAAAGTCGAGCGTTACGGCGCTCTCTTCGGTCAGGAAGGATATTTTTTCGCGGGTCACTTTACGTTCGAGTGGTGCTTCCTGCGCGAATCCCGGCATGATGCGTTCCAGACTATGCGCATAGAGTCGCCCACCGGTCATATTTTTACTGCCCGCACTGTTTCCGCGTTCGATGACCAGCACGTCCAGTCCGGCCTGCGCCATAACGTAGCCTGCAACTGTACCCGCCACGCCAGCACCGACCACAATGGCATCGAATTTTTCATCTGACATGCTTTATGCTCCTTTCCCGCCGCGAAGCAGCGGGAGATGTGCGTTAAATGGGGGGTTAGCGGCTGAGATGTTCGATAAGGGCCGGAACAACTTTGTAGATATCGCCTACCAGGCCGTAATCGGCGTAATTGAAAATAGGGGCTTTTTTGTCTTTATTGATAGCGACAATGACTTTCGCGCCGTTACCGCCGACCATGTGTTGAATTTGTCCTGAGATGCCTAACGTGAGGTAAAGGTCTGATTTCAGTAACACACCAGAAACGCCAATGTAGCGTTCGCGCTCCATCCAGTTTTCGCCTTCGGCAATCGGGCGTGAACAGCCCACTTCTGCACCCAGTACCGATGCCAACTGGTGCACCATCTCCAGATCGTGTTGCGCAACCAGGCCGCGCCCCACGCCAACCACACGTTTGGCTTTACTGAGGTCCACGCTGCTCACGGATTTGGCGCGACGTTCCTGGCACATAATTTCATGAAGCGGTGCGATGTAAGCTGCCGAGACAACAGGACAGGTGTGCGATGCGTTTTCCGCTACAGGTTCAAGCACCCCTGGGGCTAGCGTGATAATTGCCAGCGCGCTTTTGATTTTTTCTTTGCCGAATGCCAGACCACCATACATGCGGTGCTCTGCGAACACGGTGTCATCCTCAAGCGTCACCGATATTGCGTCGTTCACCATCGCGGCATTGAGTTGGATGCTTAACCGTGCCCCAAGTGATTTCGCGCGCTTTGTAGCGGGCATCAACAGCATTCCGGCGTGTTCTTGCATCTGCGCTGCAATGGTTTCGGCGTAATTTTCAACACGCTGTAAACCGGAGGGGGCTTCGAGCACGATTATCTCATCGGCACCCAGAGGTTTAACCTGATTAGCTTGTTCGCTGCCTTGTACAATAAGATGGACGTGTTCACCCCACTGACGCGCGCCGGCCATTAATTCTGCGTAGCGTTCTACGTTATCGCTGAACACCCATACGTTAGCTAATTTACTCATGATAATTTCTCTCCGTTGAGCTTAGTTCAGGGCTTTTTTCAGGTGTTCCGCCAGTTCGGCAATGGCTTCAGCCGAGTCATTTTCCAGAATGATGTGCTTACGTTCTGTTTGTGGCGGTACCGTAAGGCTTACCAGTTCCGCTAACGGTGACGCCGGCGTCCAGCCAATATCGCTGGCTTGCCATGTTGTGACGGGCTTTTTACCCGCGCCGAGAATGGCTTTCATTGAGGGAATACGCGGCGTGTTGATATCCGAGGTTACGCAGAGTACAGCGGGGAGCGGCAGGTCAATCACTTCGACTTCATCTTCCAGCGTACGCTCAACCACAATGCGGTCGCCATTACGTTGGATGTTGCTGACGGCGCTAATCACCGGGAGTTGCAACAGTTCGCCAACCAGTAAGCCAACCTGTTGGGCGTAGATATCCCCCGATCCTTCTCCGAACAGCATCAGGTCGAAATTCATATTTTTGGCCGCGCAGACCAGCGCCTGAGCGGTGTCGCGGGGCAATGAATGCTCCAGCTGTGGATCCTGCACCATGAACAAACTGTCCGGTCCACGAGACAGCACGTCTTTACGCACTTTGGAATTTTGCAGTAGCGAGCCGCCCACGGTTAAAGCGACGATTTCATCACCCTCCGTACTCAGTTGCGCCGCGGCCTCAATCGCATTCAGATCAAACTGGCTGATTTTGGCGTCGGCCCGGTCAAAGTTAAGCGAACGCTGTGGGGTAACAACAATGTCCTGTTCTTCAGGCACCAACTTAAAGCAGGTTATTATTTTCATGGCATCTCCAGTCATCCACAGTAGGGAAAATTAACTGAAAATAGTGTGCGGCAGAGAGGGGACTGTTTTCGACGGGGCAATCTGTTTTCATTCCCAACAATCTTGCAAAAAAAAGTGCGGCGGGAATGCTTGTTTCATAAACGAGAGCCCGGGGTTGTGTACTGAAGAAAAAAAATAGCAAACACACCAGGGAAGGATAATTGCGAAATGCATCCTGTTTTTTATCGTTTCTACGCTTAATTTGTTTCTGATATGTAAATTGTTAATGTTGAATTAATAACATTTACTCTTATCAGTTTTTATAAAACGGGAATAATCGTAGAGAGCAGCGAGATAGCGCCGGAGGTATCATCTTGCAGTCGACGCAAATAATTTTGTTTCGCCAGCAAGGAATAACGTTGTATAACATCATTATTGTTTTCGCTTTCTGATATTAATTATTCGCAAAATTACTGCCTTTAGGTGGAGGTTGTCATGTATCAACGCTGCTTTGATAATGCCATGGAGACCCTTTTTGAGCAGGGGAAAACGCCGAGACTTTCCCGATTCGTCATTAGCGATGATCCTAACTGGGAATCCGGTCATCATGTTCATGATAATGAAACGGAGCTTATCTATGTTAAAAAGGGGGTTGCAAGATTAATCATCGACTCTTCGCTGTATGTCGCGCATGCCGGGGACATTGTGGTGATTGAACAAGGGCGATTGCATGCGGTTGCATCTGATACCAGCGCACCGGCTACCACTTACACCTGCGCGCTCTACGGTTTCCGGTTTAACGGCTGGCAGGATAATCAGCTATTGCAGACGCACTCGTGTCCGGTCATTAGCGTCAGTCAGGGTAAAGAGGTTATTAAGAGTATTTTTAATGAACTGGGGGTGATGCTCCCGCAGAGCAAGAACAACCTGACTTCTTCCGCTTATGACGCATTCGCGTATGCATTAACCGTGTTATATTACGAAAACTTTAAAAATGCTTACCGCTCTGAACAAGGATATATTAAAAAGGATGTCTTAATTAAAGATGTACTGGTCTATTTAAATAACAATTTCCGCGAAAAAATCACTCTCGAACAGTTATCTAAAAAATTCCGCGCCAGCGTGAGCTATATCTGCCATGAATTTACCAAGGAGTATCGTATTTCACCCATCAATTATGTTATTCAGCGACGAATGACGGAGGCGAAATTTTCCCTGACTAATACCGAGGCCTCGTTGGCGGAAATTTCGTGGCGGGTAGGGTATGAAAACGTCGATCATTTTGCCAAACTTTTTCAGCGGCATGTGGGATGTACTCCCAGCGATTATCGTAGGCAGTTTAAAAATAACCTTGCTGAGCAAGAATGCCTGATGCCTGAAGTCTGATTCCCCCGCACCGTCCCGGATAGCGCATCCGCGCTATCCGGTCAGTTATACCGCTTACTTATTTTGATAATCTTTCAGGATTTGGCGACCCGCGACGTAAATCATGATTTCATCGGTACCACCGCCAATGCGCTCACAGCGGACATCGCGCCAGAATCGGGATACGCGTGCTTCATCGGTGTAACCCAGCCCGCCCATAATCTGAATCGCGTCGTCAATCACTTCCATTGCCGTACGGGCGCAATACAGTTTTGCCAGCGCCGCACTGGTGCGCAGCGACTGTTCCTGATCGGCCTGCCAGGCGACCTTCAGCACCATATTACGCATGTTTTCGATTTTTATTGCCATCAGAGCCAGTTTTTCCTGGATCATCTGGTTATGACCAATTGGCTTACCAAATGCGATGCGTTGGTTAGCGTAACGAGCGGCATCTTCGAAGGCGCATTCGGCAAAACCCGTGCTGCGCGCGGCGTTGATCAAGCGTTCCATTTCAAAGTTGTACATTACATTAAGGAAGCCCATGCCTTCTTCGCCGACCATATCGCTTTCGTCCACTTCAACGTTATCAAGATAGACTTCGCAGGTGCTTAACATGTGCCAGCCGATTTTATGCAATGGGTTAACCTTAATGCCAGGTTTCTTTGAATCCACCCACCATAGCGTAAAGGCTTTCTTCGGATCTTTCGGCTCCGGGTCGCGAGCCAGTACCAGCATGTACGGATACTCTTTAGCGCCGGTGATAAATGTTTTTTGCCCGTTGAGATACACCTTGCCGTTTTTGCGGGTATAGCTGGTGGTGGCGCTGTTATTATCGGAGCCTGCTCCCGGTTCGGTTAATGCCAGTGCATACGCTGGATCGCCCGTTTCCATGGTGCTTTCTGCCGTTTTACGCAGTTGCTCGGCGGAGCCAAAACGTCGCATGCTGTGGATGCACTGACCATTGGTGATCAAAAATGCGGGCGCGCCACATTTTGACACTTCCATCAGCGCCAGCATCTGGGTGACGTAATCAGCCGGGATGCCGCCAAACTCTTCCGGAACACCCAGCATCGAAATACCGTTGTCCGCAAGAGCTCGCATAAATTCCTTCGGGTAAGTCGCCGTCTGATCGCAGGTGCGGAAATACTCTTCCGGGAAATTGCTGGTAATCAGTTCGCGAATGCTGGAAAGCAACAGTTCTTGTTCTTCAGTTAATGAAAAGTCCATCAGGGTACTCCTTTTAATTGGCTGCGTCGGGTAATACAAAGCCCATCGAGGCATCGATAAATAATCTTTCGTCCATCAGTTTCAGGTCTGGGGAAATAATCGGAGTGAAGTCCATTTTGTCGAGAATGTCTTCCTGCAAAGAGACCCCTGGCGCAATTTCAACTAAATGGAGGCCATCTTCTTTTAACGTAAATACAGCGCGTTCGGTGATGTAACGCACATCGAGACCACGCTCAAGGGCAATTTTTCCACTGAACGTGACTTCAGGTAATTCGTTAACGAATTTTTTCACCCGACCTTCCTGCACGATATTTAACTTGCCGTCGGCAACTTCCGTTTTCAAACTTCCGGCAGTTAACGTGCCGCAAAAAATAATTTTCTTGGAGGTGGCGCTAATATCGATAAAACCGCCGGTGCCCATGATTTTGCCATTGAATTTATGTACGCCGACATTGCCGTGCCGATCCACTTCAGCAAAACTTAAATAACACACATCCAGCCCGCCGCCGTGGTAGAAGTCAAACTGGGAGGTCATATCCAGAATGGCGCGGGTGTTGACGTTGGCGCCAAACGCGATGCCCTGAGACGTAATGCCGCCAATCGGGCCGGTTTCGACCGTCAGAATAAAATCGTCGGCACAACCTTCTTCGCGTGCGACAAGGCCAATCCCGTCGGCGATGCCCACGCCAACGTTGCCGACCGCGCCTTTACGCATTTCGAACAGCGCGCGTCTGGCCACCAGTTTACGCTGGTTAAGCGGCAGGGCTGTTTGCTGGCTGTCATCGAGGACAAAATCGCCGGAAATAAAACGGTTAACCGGCGCGCCACCGTACAGTTGGGTTTGGTCGGGGTCGATGACCACAATATCGACCAGATAGCCCGGAATACGCACCGCTTTCGGATGCAACGTGGCTTTCTTCACCATTTTTTGCACCTGCATCATGACGATGCCGCCGTTGTTGTGTACGGCCTGAGCAATCACCAGCGCATCGAGATACATCACTTCATCTTCAAAGGTGGCGTAGCCTTCGCTATCGCAGGTCGTGGCGCGAATAAAAGCGATGTTTGGCGCAATGGCTTTGTAATAGAGATACTCTTTGTTATCGATTTCCACCAGTTTGATCAGATCTTCGGTCGTCACCTCATTCAGTTTGCCGCCCTGTTGGCGAGGATCGACAAACGTACCGATGCCGATATCACTCAGAATGCCAGGCTGGTGGGCTGCTGATGCTCGCAGGGCTTGGGTTAATACGCCCTGGGGATAGTTATAGGCAGCGATTTTATTCTGCTCAGCCAGGTCGGAGATTCGTGGCGATTGTCCCCAGTGGCCGCAGAGCGCCCATTTGACTAAACCTTCCTGCGCCAGCGGGCTGATTCCGCGGTCGGCGCGGTCACCTAAACCCGTTGGGCTAATTAATGATAAATTACGTGGTGACTGCGTGTTTTTGTATTTTTCTGCCAATGCATTAATTAATGTGGTTGCTTCAAGAATACCGCCGCCTGCGCCTAATACGCAGAGGGTTGCTTCATCAGGAATATAATTAATGGCTTCTGCTGCGGATAATACAGGTACCCGACCATCGATACGGTTTGGTCTTGGATATTTCATATAAACTCCAGATTATATGCGTGCGACTACCTGTCGCTATAGTCGACAATAATATTGTGAGTTAATTTAATCAGGCTTAGCTGCCAGCCAGATATTCGTGGTTAAGCGAATATCTGGGGCAGGGCATTGCTAATAGTGATGTGGATATATTCTGCTATTAAGCCTGATGCAATATTGTTAATACAGTACGCAGATCGGCGACCGAAATTTGTCCCGGGGCCGACGCTTTTTTCACGGCGCCAAAGGTGGCTGCTGAACCGAAAACCTCGCCGGAGAGACGTGAAATCACCCCAGTTTTAGCCATCGACATGGTAATTATCGGCCGGTCCGCATAGCGCTCTTGCATTTCCAGCGTAGCGCCCAACAGTGTCAGCACATCCGTTTTGTTTTGCGGCATCAGGGCGATTTTAGGAATATCCGCGCCAAGTTCCTGCATTTTACGCAGACGCTGGATGATCTCCTCTGCGGCTGGCGTCTTATGGAAATCATGATTCGACATAATCACGCTGACATTTTTCGCGTGGGCATGTTCGACGGTCGCTTTAACCAGCTCATCACCGGTGAAAAGCTCCAGGTCGATCATATCCACCAGACCGCTGTCTACTGCTGCACGGTTAAGTGCAATATAGTTTTCGACAGACAGTGCCTGTTCACCGCCTTCTTTGGCGCTGCGGAAGGTGAAAAGTAGCGGTTTGTCCGCTATCACATCGCGGATGGCGCGAGCCGCTTCCAGCACGGCATCTGTGGAAGAGACATCGCTGAAATGGTCAACGCGCCATTCCAGAATGTCGAAATCCGCTTCGCGATAGGCCAGCGCTTCGCTTTTTACCGTGGCGATGTCTTTACCCATCAGCGAGACAATGATCTTCGGCGCGCCCTCGCCAATCACGAGGTTTCTTACGGTTACGGTTTTCATTGATTACCCTTTAAATATATTACAAATGCGTGCCCGTCAGGCTGCAAAACCCATAACCTGTTTCACATACTCCAGTGGGAAATCTTTCCCGGTCCAGAGTTTGAACTGTTCAGCCCCTTGCCATAACAACATGCCGTAACCATCAATTGTTTTGCAACCCGCAAGTTGCGCCTGTTGCAATAATTTGGTCATATGCGGGTTATAAACGCATTCAGTCACCAGCAGCTCCGGGCGCAGCAGGGAAACGTCGGTCACGAGAGATTCGTTGTCCAGCGGCTTCATGCCGACTTTTGTGCCGTTGGTCAGAATATCCGCGCTGGCGAGGGCATCGGCAAATGCTTGCCGATCGGCGAGATCGATAACGGTCACGACGCAATCGGTGTTTTCATTGACGCGTTTGGCGAATGCCTGCGCCTTTTCAAAGAATTCATCTTTACGGTTAAACAGCTTAATTTCTTTGATGCCTTCAATGGCCGCCTGCGCGCCAATGGCTGTCGATGCGCCGCCTGCGCCCAACAGTACCATGGTTTTACCTTTAATATCGAAGCCGCTTTCTTTAATGGCGCGAATATGACCGGTGCCATCGGTATTGTAACCGCGCAGGTAACCATCATCGTTCACGATGGTATTGATTGCGCCGACCAGTTTGGCCGCAGGGGTCAATTCATCAACATATTCACATGCCAACTGCTTATTGGGCATAGAGACCCCGGTGCCGCGCATCTTCAACGCTTTCAGTCCGGCAATGGCATTGGCAAACGTTGAGTTATCGACTTCAAATGCCATGTAGGTAAAAGGTAGTCCCGCTTTTTCTAATGCCTTGTTTTGCATTTCTGGTGACAGACTATGTCTGATAGGGTAGGCCATTAAGCCAATCAGTTCATATTTAGCAGTTACGTCCATTTGATACTCCTTCTAAACAATTTATTGAAAATAACGTTCGCCCAACCGCACATCATTTTTGGGAATATCAAATACGCGGTAGTAACGAATAAAGACGATGATGGCGGTGATGAAGGCCAGCAGAGCAAATGCAAAGTCCAGCAAAATGATGTATTGCAGGCCAATGTTAGAAAGGTATCCGGTGATTAATGGGATAATAAAATTGGCTACGCCACCCATCATCATATAAACACTGGTGACTTTGGCTTTGCTCCTGGGGAAAAACTCTGACATCACCGAGACGCCAAGCTGTAAAATACCGCCAGCGGCAGAGAAACCAATCAGAAATGAACCGGCGTTACACACCAGCGGAGAGGGATATAAATAGATGACCGCTGCGGTGATGGTTGCCAGCGCGGCGTTAAACACATTTGCCCATATCGGTCGAACCATTTTCTTCAGCAGGACGGCAAAAATAAATACGCAGACCAACGATCCCATACTGTAGTAAGAGATCGTTTTCAGGGCGTCGGCTTCCGCCATGCCGGCAAACGCCATGGCGTATTTCGGCATCCAGACCACGATGACGTAAAAGGTTGAAAACGCCGCGACACCGAACATCACTGAAGCGACGCCCTCCAGCCAGACCAACGGTTTGCTGTTCATCTGTGGCAGCTCTTTGGCTATACCGGCATCCACCATCTGGCTGGGAAAGCGGCTTTTTAACAGCATCAGGGTGATAACGACGAACAGTACGCCAGGGATAATGACCGCATAGCCGTACCAGATATGGTTGAGCAGCATGGTGCTGACGACAATGGGGTAGAGCATCTGCCCGAACGAGACCATCGCTTTAACCAGGATAACAGCCGATCCTGATGCTTTGGGGAAGCATTCCATTAATGCCGGATAGCCACCGGTATCCAGCGCCGAGTTAGCCACGCCAACGCAAACAGCCAGAATAAAGGCAATCAGCAGATTAGGGCTGGCGGGAATACCGAAGAAAAACAGCATATACAGAATAGCGCCTAACAGAATGATCGCCCGGCGGCCAAACTTATCTGAGAGCACACCAAAGAATAAAATACTCACCAGTCGCCCCAAACCAATGCCTGAAATTAAATAGGCAATCCCGGCATTGTCGGTGGAGAACTTTTCTGCGAGAGACGTCATATTTTGCGCCAGCGTAATGACGCTAATGCCGTGGAGAAAATAACTTAAATAAATACAGATTATCGCCAGAAGAAATGGCGTGTTAAAGGTCTTGTTTTGAGACATTTTCACAACTCCTTGCGGATTTTAAAATTATTTCGTGCTTGACGATATTTTTAAATTTCGGCGACCTTGTGCTTAATATACCGTTCAGTAGACACATTACCTACATAGCATGGCGTTTAACTTACCAGGTATTTTGCATCTTAAACTGTGAATTTAATTCTTCCTGATGACTTTTTGCTGATAATTTAAAAGGGCAGCCAATTATGTTGCAGAAGGGATGAACAATATTGCATCCTCGTTATTCTGCGACCGTCGCCATTTTTAGTTGATGTTTTAATGCGGCGCGGCTGCGATACCCAATAAACAGCGCCAACAGGAAACCGACAGCGGCGATACCGGCATCAAACCACATGATATGAGCAATGCTGGTCTCAGAGATTCTTGCTGTGATCAGCGGAATGGTGAAAGTCGCAATGCTGCCCGCGCTGTAGTAAATGCCGGTCGCTTTACCCTTTGCATGTGGAAAGCGTGCCGCCATTAGCGTTAAACCGATTTGCACCACGCCTCCGGCTGAAGAAAATCCAATGACAAACGCAAAGGTGATAACCACGTAGGGTGTCGGGTGCAGGCAAACCACCAGCAGCGCAATAAATGAAATAAAGGTGTACAGCATCAACAACAATGTCGCGCGTTCCGCTTTGCGCGCCAGTGGAGCAGTAATCAATACGCACAGCAAAGAGCCGCAGGTGTAAATGCTTAACAATTTGATAGATAACGTATAAGGCATGCCAGCAACAAACTGTCCGTACTGCGCCAGCCACTGGCTTACCAGATAAAATGTCGCCATGGCGATATAGCCATACAGAGTGTAACAGGCAAGATCGAGAATCGAACAACGATGTTCAGATTGTTGGGTTTCCCGTTTAGCAGGTAATGCCTTGATGGAAGTTCGATTTCCTGGATGCGCCGGGAAGCGACAGCGAAACAAAAACACGCCGTTGATTATCATAATGGCGGCCGCCAGCAGGAAGGACCAGCCAAACCAAAGCTCGGCCCACACCAACAAACTGATAATCATAGGTAGCAGAAACTGGCCGCTGGAGACGAAGGCTTTTATTAATATATTGGCTGTACTGGGCGATCGGGGAAACGCCTCCATCAGGCTGGGATAGGTTCCGGCATCGAGAAAACTGTTGGCCATTCCCGCCAGAAAGCCAAAGGCATAGGCGATAAAAATACTATGCGTATTGATGATGCCAACAAAGAAAATCAGGTAGCAGATCATGCCGAAAATAATAAACGGTCGGCGGCCATAGCGGTCGGAGAGCATGCCAGCCATTAATAAGACACTTAAACGACCGATACCCAGCGAGGAAATAACGATCGAGACGCCCGCGGCGTTGGTTTGCCACTGGTGTTCAAGCGAAGACATATTGAGGCTCATCAGAATGACCCCCATGCCGTGGACCAGGTAATTAAAGTACAGCCCTATCGCAGTGGAGAAATAGGTGTTTTTCATAATGTGTTACTCAGCGAAGAGGCTAAATTGGTATGGCGTTGTAAATGCTTAACACAAACGCTCAAGGTCGTGAGCGTAGAGCTCAACAGCAGCCGATTGATAGATTTTCCAGTCGAGGAAATCGTTGTGGTGATAAACCGTCTGAAATGAGTTCAGATCGGGGAAAAAACGCATAGTGTTATTACCAATGCGGTTATTAATTTTGTCGATAACTGCATTAATTCTTACTTTCCGTCTGGCTTTCATTTCTTTACAAATGTGCGCGATGTACTCCGGGATTTCCCTTTCGCCATTTTCCCATTGTTGCCATGCGGCAACATTATTATCACGCGAGATATACATCGCGCTTTCTTCCACCGTCATAGCAAAAATATGGCGGATAGCCTGCAGTTCCAATGCGTTCATTATTTGATCACCTCATAAAAGACGGTGGAATAGTAATAGCATTGCTGTGGATATTTCGGCTTGAAGAGAGTCACAGTATCTTGTGCAATATTATTTGTTGTATAGCAGGGAAGAGGTACTGAGTTTTGCAGTCAGTCGAGTGCAGAGGTGAGTGAAGGACAAAAAAAAAGCCCATCGTGGGAGATGGGCAAAGACTACACACAGCAATTCGTTGTTTCACTCAGGGGAATTCCATGCTTATAAATCAATGTGTTGATCTACAGCCTTGAGCTAATAGTAGGCATACTGATTTTTCGCGTCGATCAGATTCATCTCAATAGTTTAAAAACTGTAAAGAATTTGCGACATAAATGAGTGCTGCGAGAAGAGTACCGTTCGGTTTAACTCAGTACCGGGACGGGATAGATTAACATTGCTAAACAATCAGGCGGCAATGCCGCCTGACGTTGGATTACTTATTGCTTTCTATTTCTGCGAGGAGTTCGTCCGGATCGCTCCCCGGCGCAGGCGCTTCATTCACCCAGGCAGAGAACAGACGCCAGGATACGGCCAGGACTACCGGGCCGATAAACAGACCAATCATGCCGAATGCAATTAATCCACCGATGACGCCAGAAAGGATAAGGATCAGCGGCAAATCGGCGCCCATACGAATCAACATTGGGCGAATGACGTTATCCAGCGTTCCGACCACACCGCTCCACACCAGCAGCACGGTGCCCCAGGTTGAATCCCCGGTCCAGTACAACCAGATAATGGCCGGGACCAGCACCGGCAGCGGCCCCAGTTGTACCAGGCAGGAGAGGATCATTAATACTGCCAGCAGCGTCGCATACGGCACGCCGGTTACCGCCAGACCAATGCCGCCGAGGACCGCCTGCACCAGAGCCGTAACCACAACACCTAACGCAACAGCGCGAATGGCCTGCGCCGCCAGCAGAATGGCGGCATCACCGCGTTTGGATGCCAGTCGACACGCGAAATGACGGATCCCTAACGCCACCTGCTCACCACGCCAGTACAGCAGGGCGCTGAATAGCAGCATCAGGCCACAATGCATCATAAAGCGACCAATATGCGCAGCCTGACCGACAAACCAGGTCGTTGTGGCGCCGACATAAGGCCGAACTTTGGCCATAATGGCTGCGCCGCCCATATCCAGCAGGCTGTGCCATGCGCCATACATTTTGGCTCCCACCAACGGAATGCTGTTCAACCACGCCAGATCCGGCAGCGTCATATCGCCAGCGGTGACGGCATGGATCAACGGTCCGCTGCCATCAACAATGCTATTAACCAGCAGCGCAATAGGAATGATAAACAACATTACCAACAGCAGGGTCATTACCAGCACCGCCAGTGAACGGCGTCCCCACAGCAGTTTTTGCAAGCGTAACAGGATAGGCCAGGTTGCGATGACCACCGTACCCGCCCATGCAAAACCGAGGATAAAGGGCTGCACAATCCAGAGACAGGCCACAATCATGATGGCTAAAAACAGCACCGTTAGCAGCACTTGCGCAATATCCCTGGGCTGACGAAAATTTACCATAAATACTTTTCACCTTTGTCTTTGCGTCAGAACGTTGACGCGACGTGAACACTTAAATCACACCCTGTAATGATGAGCAATTTCAGCGGTTTTGAACAGGCGGATTCTGCCTGTAAATCTGCTGAGCGTATTAGAAAAAAATGTGATACAACAAACAAAGCAACACGCAAACGATTAAATTCACAACACAGACCGCAGGAAAGGGTCACTATAATGATTCCACAAATTTCTCAGGCGCCAGGTGTCGTTCAACTGGTGCTCAATTTTTTGCAGGCGCTGGAGCAGCAAGGATTCACGGGCGATACGGCAACGAGCTACGCCGATCGGCTGACAATGTCGACGGATAACAGTATCTATCAGCTGCTTCCTGATGCTGTGGTTTTCCCGCGTTCAACGGCAGATGTGGCGCTGATCGCCCGTCTGGCGGCTGAACCTCTTTTTTCGTCGTTGATTTTTACCCCGCGCGGCGGCGGTACCGGGACGAACGGTCAGGCGCTGAATCAGGGCATTATTGTTGATATGTCCCGTTATATGAGTCGCATTATTGAAATCAACCCGCAGGAAGGTTGGGTGCGGGTCGAAGCCGGGGTAATCAAAGATCAGCTCAACCAGTTTCTGAAGCCTTACGGCTATTTCTTTGCCCCGGAATTATCCACCAGTAACCGGGCAACGTTGGGCGGGATGATCAATACCGACGCATCCGGACAAGGTTCGTTGGTTTACGGTAAAACCTCCGATCACGTGCTGGGTATCCGCGCGGTGCTGATGGGCGGCGATATTCTTGATACCCAGCCAATGCCGATCGAACTCGCCCAAACGCTGGGCAACAGCAATACCACTATTGGCCGCATCTATAAGACGGTGTATGAGCGGTGTCGTGATAATCGGCAGCTTATTCTTGATAAATTCCCCAAACTCAATCGCTTCCTTACCGGTTACGATCTCCGACACGTCTTCAACGACGAGATGACCGAATTTGATTTAACCCGCATTCTTACCGGCTCAGAAGGTACGCTGGCGTTTATTACCGAAGCGCGCCTGGATATCACGCCGTTGCCCAAAGTCAGGCAGTTGGTCAACGTCAAGTATGACTCGTTTGATTCAGCATTGCGTAACGCCCCGGTTATGGTGGAAGCGCGCGCACTGTCGGTAGAAACCGTTGACTCCAAAGTGCTTAATCTGGCGCGGGAAGATATCGTCTGGCATTCGGTAAGTGAGTTGATTACCGACGTACCGGATAAAGAAATGCTGGGCCTGAATATCGTCGAATTTGCGGGTGACGATGAAGCTTTGATTGATGCTCAGGTCAGGGCGCTGTGCGAACGCCTGGACGGCTTAATTTCCCGTCAGGAAGCCGGTGTCATTGGTTGGCAACTGTGTACTGAACTCGCGGGCGTGGAGCGCATTTACGCCATGCGTAAAAAAGCCGTCGGTTTGCTGGGAAATGCGAAAGGTTCCGCGAAGCCTATTCCGTTCGCTGAAGATACCTGCGTTCCACCGGAGCATCTGGCTGACTACATTGCCGAGTTCCGTGCGCTGCTCGACAGCCACGGTCTGAGTTATGGCATGTTTGGTCACGTGGATGCCGGCGTGCTGCACGTCAGACCGGCGCTGGATATGTGTGACCCGCAGCAAGAAGTGCTGATGAAACGCATTTCTGACGATGTGGTCGCGCTGACGGCAAAATATGGTGGTCTGCTGTGGGGCGAACACGGGAAAGGTTTTCGTGCAGAATACAGTCCGGCGTTTTTCGGTGACGAACTGTATCGCGAATTGCGCAAAGTGAAGTCGGTATTTGATCCGCAAAACCGGCTGAACCCGGGGAAAATCTGTCCACCGGAAGACGTTGACGCGCCAATGATGAAAGTGGATGCCGTCAAGCGCGGGACTTATGACCGACAGATCCCACTGGCGGTGCGGCAAGAGTGGCGCGGAGCAATGGAGTGTAACGGCAACGGGTTATGCTTTAACTTTGATGCGAAAAGCCCCATGTGCCCGTCGATGAAAATCAGCCTCAACCGAATCCACTCGCCGAAAGGCCGTGCCACGCTGGTACGTGAATGGCTGCGTCTGTTGGCGGATCGCGGAATTGACCCGATACAGCTGGAAAAAGAGCTGCCGGAAAAACGCGCCAGTTTACGCACGCTGATTGCCCGCACCCGCAACAGCTGGCATGCGCGTAAGGGCGAATACGATTTCTCGCATGAAGTCAAAGAGGCGATGTCCGGTTGTCTGGCGTGTAAAGCCTGTTCCACGCAATGTCCGATTAAAATTGATGTACCGGAGTTCCGCTCGCGCTTCCTGCAACTGTACCACACGCGTTATCTGCGACCGTTGCGCGATCATATGGTGGCGACCGTTGAGAGTTATGCGCCGCTCATGGCGCGTGCGCCCAAAACGTTTAATTTCTTCATCAATCAGCCGCTGGTGCGTAATCTGGCTAAAAAGCACATCGGTATGGTGGATTTACCGTTGTTGTCTGCGCCGTCGCTGCAACGTCAGTTGGTTGGTCATCGTTCTGCGAACATGACACTGGAGCAGCTCGAATTACTCAGCCCGGAACAAAAAGCCCGTATGGTGCTGGTGGTACAGGATCCGTTCACCAGCTATTACGATGCGCAGGTGGTGGCTGATTTTATCCGTCTGGTAGAAAAACTGGGCTTACAGCCGGTACTGCTGCCGTTCTCGCCAAACGGCAAAGCGCAGCACATTAAAGGCTTTTTAAACCGTTTTGCCAAAACAGCGAAAAAGACATCTGAGTTTCTCAACCGGGTGGCGAAGCTGAATATTCCAATGGTGGGCGTTGATCCGGCGCTGGTGCTCTGTTATCGCGATGAATACAAGCTGGCGCTTGGAGAACAGCGGGGGGATTTCCATGTATTGCTGGTCAACGAATGGTTATCTACCGTTGTGGCGTCACAGCAGCCAGCTGCTATTGCCGGTGAGCCGTGGTATTTCTTTGGTCATTGTACCGAAGTGACGGCCCTGCCAGGCGCGCCTGCGCAGTGGGCAGCTATATTTGCCCGTTTTGGCGCCAGGCTGGAGAACGTCAGCGTGGGGTGCTGCGGCATGGCTGGCACTTATGGGCACGAAGTGAAAAATCACCAGAACTCACTGGGGATCTATGAGCTATCATGGCACCAGGCAATGCAACGACTGCCGCGAAATCGTTGTCTGGCTACCGGATATTCCTGTCGTAGCCAGGTTAAACGCGTTGAAGGCACGGGCGTTCGCCATCCATTACAGGCACTGCTGGAGATTATAGGATGATCTGGAAACGTGAAGTCACTCTTGAGGCGCTCAATGCCATGGGTGAAGGAAATATGGTGGGGTTGCTCGACATTCGCTTTGAACATATTGGCGACGATACCCTGGAGGCCACAATGCCGGTGGACCATCGCACCAAACAACCTTTTGGTTTACTACATGGCGGTGCATCGGTGGTGTTGGCGGAAAGCATTGGTTCGGTGGCCGGTTACCTGTGCACTCAGGGGGAGCAAAAAGTGGTGGGCCTTGAGGTTAATGCCAACCATGTTCGCTCTGCGCGGGAAGGGCGTGTCAGAGGCGTGTGTAGCGCCATTCATACCGGCTCTCGCCATCAGGTATGGCAAATCGAAATCTTCGATGAGCAAGGGCGATTGTGTTGCACATCGCGTCTGACGACCGCTATTTTGTGATGCATATTGCTTTTGGTCATTATCTGCGCAGTGAATGGTGTTATACTGTGCAGGTTTTGAACACAAGCGAGGATGATATGTCTACCCAATTAGACCCGGCCCAACTGGCAATAGAGTTTTTACGTCGTGATAAAACCGATCTTTCACCGGCTCAGTACCTGAAAAGACTGAAACAGCTTGAGCTGGAGTTTGCGGATTTATTGACGCTCTCTTCAACTGAACTGAAAGAAGAGATCTATTTTGCCTGGCGCATGGGCGTTCATTGATTCCGGTATGCTTATTGTAATGTAACCCCGACATGCGTTCGGGGTTATTTTTGGCGTTAAATCTTGTTTACCACTTCATCTCACCGGTATTGACCTTCGCGCTTAGCTCCAGAGAGCTGGCGTCCGCCAGACCTGGCCATGCCGCCGTCATGGTTTTAATCACGTAAGCTGAACCTTTATTCGCGCTTAACGCCTGCTCAAATGACTGCAAATAGTCCCGGGTGAAGCGAATCGCTTTATCGCCTGTCGGGCGTTCGCCAATGTAATGCCCCGGAACCACCTGAGCGGGCTGTAAGTTCTGCATCTCGCTTAACACATTGCGCCACGCGGAACGCTGTTCAGCAGACTGCGTATCCGCCGTCCAGACATGAATACCCGAAGTCACGCCAGTACCGCCAATGATTGCGCGGTTCGCCGGGATCCAGACATACGCCGCATAATCGTTGGGATGGCGAAGTTCCAGCGTTTCGCCATCAACCGTGAAACGCGTTTGTGTGGTGGCTTGCGGCACGGTGAGTGATGTTGGCGCGCCGTCCTTCATTTGCGGGCCCCAGAACTGCAGTTTGGCCTCTTTCGTGGCGCGGATATGCTCAACCACATGCGGTGTTGCCAGCACTTTTACCTGTGGGAAGGCGTTGACGAGGGGCTGCAGACCGAAATAGAAATCCGGATCGCCGGAGGTGATTACGATGGCTTTCAGCGTTTTACCGCTGGCGTGAATCATCTGTACCAGTTGTTCGCCATCTTTGGTGCTGAACTGCGCATCAAACAAAATCGCTTCTTTCGGTCCTGAAACCAGCGTCGAGGAGACCGGGAAAATAGCCTTATCCTGCGGGTTGTAGACGTCCAGCTGGAGCGGGGCGGCAAAGAGTGAAGAGGAGAACAGGGGTAACAGCAGAGCCAGAGTTTTAACATTCATACCAGGTAACCTTGTGCAGGAAATTGTCTTTTGATAGTTCGCGTATTTTAAGGATATTTGCATCTGTTAGAATTCCTGTATCAGGGTATGCTGAGTTTCTTAAAACGATCGGATGGGATGCAATGGACAGAGTAATGGCGGCAACGGTATTCAACCATATCTGTGATTTGGGCAGCTTAAGCGCCGCCGCGCGAGCGCTGGGGCTTTCCAGACCGATGGTTAGTCGTTACCTCGACGAAATGGAAAAATGGGCGGGGGCAAGGCTTATCCATCGGTCGTCGCGTCGCCTGACGATCACGCCAGCCGGAGAAGAAGCGTTAGTGAAAACGCGTTCTCTGGCGCAACTTTCGCTGGATATTGCTGCCGCCAGTGCCGCGCAAATACCTTCCGGTACGCTACGTGTCGCTTGCGCGCACTATACCGCGATGCATATTCTTGCCCCGGTGCTGCCCACTTTTCTGGCGCGGTATCCGCAACTGCGCATTGAGGTTGAGATTAATAATCAACCGGTAAGTCTGGTCGGGGAACGCATCGATGTGGCGATCCGCATTACGGATACCCCCGAGCCTGGGACCATCGCCCGTCGATTGGGGGACTGTGAATCCGTGCTGTGTGCGTCTGTCGATTATCTGCATCAACATGGCACTCCTGAAACGCTCGACGATCTTACGCAGCATAACTGCCTCTATTACAGCGGCTTTGCCGGAAAATCCTGGCACTTTCTCGATGTACAAGGGCAGACGGTTTCTGTTGCGATCAAAGGGAATTTGAGCGCCGGGATCTCTTCGCTGCTCTGTGAGTCGGCGCTGGCGGGTATGGGCATTGCGCTGGTACCGGAGCCGGAAGCGCGAGAAGGGTTGGCGCAGGGAAAGTTAGTTCGGTTACTGCCAGAGCTACAGCCTAAACGCCTGCCAATATACGGGTTGTATCTTTCTCGTGAGCATCAGCCTGCGGGGTTACGCTTGTTGTTAGACGAAATTAGTGAAACAACGCGCGAATTATGTCATTGACTGCGCTCAAAAAACAATCAAACCGCAATTTGTGTTAAACAAAACTTATCCGGAAGTGAGATTATTCTTATGCCCCTTCAAGAGCTAAGCCATTACGAGTGCCGGAGATAAGCGCCGGATGGGGCCGGAACCCTTAAGCCTGCCAGCAAGCAGACTTAAGGGTTTTTTGTTATTTGCACTGTTCCGCATAATAATGCATTGCTGCTGAGACTGTAAGCGCTTAATTTCTATGTGCCTTTAAAGATGATAATTGGACTGTCTGCCACAATGAAAATAGTTTGTTCTTGACTCTAAAATAAAAGTGTAAGCGAGATGGATGTTATTCCTTTCTAAGTTAAATTCACATTTAATTTTACTGAGTCTGGCATAAACTATCTTTGCATTCAAACCACTTAGTTCAGATATTTCAGAAAATGAATAACCCTGACACAAATGCTCAAGAATAAAAAAATCCTTATTTGTCAGAGGCTTTGAAGCGTAATGATGCTCCAGTTCTGGAATGCTGGCTACAGACCACTTAGTATACGCCTTTGCTTTTTTTAGAATATCCACCCAGTTTAATATTGATTCTGTCGGTGTAATGCATAGTATGCTGAATTTACGCAGAAAATCTGCTGTCTGTTTATTGCATATAGCTATTATTTTCTGCGGTTCATCTAATGTAATCCGCATGTAATTTTTTATTTTATTTAATAGTAAGATTGGATGTGGGTTTTCGATGAGATCGAAAATATGAATGACCTCATCGGGTTGTGAAGTTTCAAATATTTCATCAATGAGGCCCAAAACCCCCTGCCGGGTATAGGCACAGTAAGTATGTATATGAAATCCCATAGTGTTTATCCTTTTTCTTTAGGAATCCATTCAATAAGTATTCCATTTTTAATATCTAGTTGGCCATTATCTCTGTAATGGTTTACGACACGCATTATTGTACTTTTTGAATACTTTGTTCTTTCCTGAAGAAATTTATAAACAGAGATTGATTTTCTAAACTCTGGTGGGAGCATACTAAGAACGGTAATCAGCTCTCCGATTGCCACTTTAACTGATGCGCCATTGAGGTTGGCATCTCTGCGCCATATGGCTTGAGATTTATACTTTTCAACTATCCACAATTCTTTGAATAAATTGAACTTTTCCACTAAATTCAATGCAGTTTCTTTTTTAATCCGATATGCTACTGAATGAGCCCGTATCTCACCATAAAAGTACGCTTCACTTTCAGGATGGTCGGTCCCGCTCATAATATAGGGCGCAAGCGCAGTACAGAATACCAGGTCGTCCATTGTTCTCCTGATATCCATCGCTCCTTCAGTCAGAAAGACGAAGTCAGTATTATTCGGCTTAACGCCTAAAGTACGCTCAATTCCAATTTCGCTTTTTATTATGATACGCGCGGCACCGGATGATAACCATTTGGAGATAATTAACTTCATTTCATCATTTGGCTTCATCATACGCAGGATTCTCATCATAAAAGTGGAATTTTAGTATCAATGTTCAATGAGCACTCACGATGTAAGTATATTCACATGGGGAATACTTTCCTTGCAATATGGGAAAATAATTAATTCCACATTGAAATGGTAACTTAATGAAATTAAATGAAATTATTATGTAATATAAGGTCGTTTTGTGGTTCAAGCATTTGTACTGGCTCGTTTTTTTAATATTTTAATCTTGGTTTTGCGTTTATGTCTGGTTTAATGTTCTGTACTCTCTCTATTTTGTGAATTATATATCCACAAGGTTCTTATGTGTTCTATTCCTGAGTGTGTCATTTGAATCTTCTCTTTACATAAGTTTACATAACGAGAGGGGCGAGAGGCAATTCGTTAAGCGAGAAATAATTTATTCCGTTATTAAATCGGGAGTTACGTTGCAATGCGCCGTAATGCCTGCAGAATTTCAAACGTATTACTTATTGACGACGATCCTGTTCGCGACTGCATAGTTATAAACAGGAATGTGCGGTTAGCGGTGGGCTGGGGAATTTCATATATATCAAATGGTTAATATATGCCTGGTCTGCCGGTCAAAGAAATGTTAGTTACGGTGTCTGTTATGTATGTCAGGACAAGATAAAAACGAAAACAGGACGACAAGGATAAGGATGTAAAGGAAAGTAATAGATATAAAACAACAGGATATTAAATCTGAACCTATTTGCTGCATTAAAAAGTTTAGGATTTTTCATGCTGGTTGGAAATTGATAGCTTTAATAACCAGGGTATACTCGTGGCGTAAAACTGTGTAACTTGATGTTTCTAAATCATGGGGCTATACATAACTTAGTTATGCCATGAGCTATTACTATTCTCCAGGATCGTTCAAGTAATTACACCTCTTAAGAAAATGAACTTCACTGCAAACGTAGTGGGGTTTTAGAGATATGGGAATTAAGGAGCGTCGATGTCTTGCTTAAACACCAGGTTATCAAAAGTATCAATAATGATTGGTCTTCTATTCTCAACATCAACTGAGATCGCTAAGGCGCAAACGATAGCCGATAACACATCAACTAATGTGCCTGCAGGCTATTCATCGTCAAGCAGTACTTCTGATACTCCAGAGTTATTTGCTTTGAATGCAGGAACAATTACTTCGCCTGGGGCATTAAATATTGTCACGACCGGAGGTAACTCTGAGGGCGTTCTTGCTCAATCTGGCGGGACGGTTAATCTCAACGGCGTTTCAACTATTACGACTTCTGGCGGCGATTCATCCGGAATTAAAGTGGATGGTACAGGTTCTTCGGTAACAAGCCAGGGGGACCTTAACATCACAGCAAATGGAAGTTCGTATGGAATATATGCCTTAAACGGCGGCAAAGTTGATGTTTCCGCCGGGACGTTAAACGTAACGGCTAACAACGATGCATCTGCCAATGGCCCATATAGCGCAATAGAAGCTAGCGGAAACGGAACCAGTGTAATTGTTAATGCCGGAGGCTTGATTCAGACATCCTCTCTTTTACCTTCTGGTGGAGGAGTCAATTCGTCTGCAGTGAATGCATCAAATGGGGCCAGTATCGAGCTTAATGGCACCTCATCCTCTAAATTAAATATTAAAACCGTTGGCGATACTGCGCATGGTATCTCAATGGATGCTAACGGAGTGGGGACTTCCGTCCATGGAAGCAACTTAGCTATCTCCACATCGGGTGCAAATGCAAATGGGGTATTTGTTGGGGATGATTTTTTACTTAGTGACTCGACCGTAACGACCTCCGGGACAGATGCCGATGGTATTAAGTTCCTCGGCAGCAATAGTGCAGGTGTGATACAAAATTCATCCATTACGACCAGTGGGGCGACTGCAAACGGTATTTCAGTTATCGCTGGCGGTGATTCACAGCTCAATGGAGTTTCAATCAACACGACAGGCGACGAATCTTTTGGCATCTATGCCACGAGTTCAGGCAACGTTAGCTCACAGGGGCTGTTAAGTGTTAATTCCACCGGAAGTGGTTCTTCAGCGATAGTTGCTCAAGATAATAGTAACGTTGACGTTCGCGATCGGTTCAATATTGTGAGTACTGGCGATGATGCTTCTGCTATATCTGCTACAGACAGCAGTACAATCACATTGTCAGGTACTGGCACCATCGAAAAGAATTCATCATCATCCATCTTCACAACATCTGCGATTTATGCTGCATCAGCAAGCAGTGTCTCAATCCAGGGTACAGATGCCATAAATATCAACACGACAGGTGCGAACATTCATGGCGCCTATGTAGATGGCAGCGGTGATTTGAATAATCCGACAAGCATCTCGCTCACCAATACTAACATTTCAACTGCTGGAGTGGGGGCGCTTGGTGCATACGCGATAAAAGAAGGGGCTACCCTGAACGTTGTTGATAGCAATATAAACACAAAAAATTCATCCGCTGCAGGCGTTATGACGAGGGATGGCGCCATCGCCAATATTAGTAACTCAAATATACTTACCGAGAATCATATTTCAGCGGCGGTACGGGCGGTATCTGGTGGCAAGATTAACGTCACGGATAGTGCGTTAGAGACGAAAGGTAACTATTCGCCAGGTGTTTCTCTTGAGGGTGGGGATGTCGTTCTTACTAATACAACAGTAAATACGACTAATAGCATCCAAAGCCCGGCAATTTTGCAGAATCGCGGCGTGTCGACGCTTTCAATGACTGGCGGTGAATTATCATCTCTTGCCGGTGAGTCTATCTACGCTATAGAAGGCAATGGGACCATCCAGTTAAATGAGGTTAATTCCACCGTTAATAACGGCGTGTTTATTCAAAACACGGGGGCAGCGGCGTTAGAAGTCAATGCCGATGCTAACTCAGTTGTGTCGGGGGATGCAATTAATACCTCATCATCGACGGCTTCGCTTTCGCTTAACAATGGCTCTGTCTGGACAGGTAAAGCTGTTGATATGACAAATCTAAACATTGCCAATGGAAGCCAGTGGAATGTGACGGGCGATTCAAATTCTGCGGCTATTACCTTAAATAGTGCTTTGATTAACTTTCAAAGCAGTGGCGTTAATGATGTTAAGACCATCACGACGAATTCATTCTCCGGAAATAATGGAACGATAACTTTTAATACGGTTCTTAATGAAGGCGACGCTAATACAGTTTCTGACAGAATTGTAGTTAATGGTGATGCTGCCGGTAGCCATACGATTAATATCAATCAGATTGGTGGAGCGGGGGCGCTCACGGTAAACGATGGTATTAAACTTGCTTCTATCAGTGGTCAGGATACGAGCTCGGTAACGCTATCAAAACCTGTTGTCGCAGGCGCTTATGAATATCTGGCGTATAACGGCGGCCAATCAGGAAATGGATGGTATTTGCGCTCGACTTTAGAGCCTACCCCAGAACCGCCCGAGGAGCCGACGCCGAATCCAACCCCTGAGCCGACGCCAAATCCGACGCCAAACCCAACCCCGGAGCCGACGCCAAATCCGACTCCGGCCCCAACATCGGAACCATCATATAACCCATCAGTACCTGGTTACGTTATCGCCCCGTACTTAAACCGTATGTATGGCTATCAGACCGTTGGTACTTTGCATGAAAGGGTCGGTGAACAGGAAAATATTAAGAAAGAAAGTAATATGCCTCAGGGGGCCTGGGGACGTATTGGCGGCGGTGAAACAAAATCTAATGCAGATCGTTTTAACTATGACGCCGACACCTGGTTTGCTCAGCTTGGCGGCGATCTTTATAACAACTTTGAAGAAGATGGCACCAGAGTACATAGTGGCGTATTTGCTACTTTCGGACAAGTTAGCACGTCTGCTAAAGATTCTGTTCGTGGAATGTATCAAGGCAGATCGACAACGACAGGTAAGATCAATTCCAAAGGTTACGGTGTAGGGGCTTATTACACCTCATATTTTTCAAATGACGTATATGTAGATACTGTGGCTCAGTATACTCACTATCGTAATGAATATAATAGTATTTACGGTAATGATGCCACTCAGGATGGTGATGGCATAACTCTATCCGTAGAGGCAGGTAAGCCATTCAAATATGCCAATGGGTTATATCTGGAACCTCAAGTTCAACTTATGTATCAATACCTTCACTTAGATGCGACAAACGATGGCGTTGCCTACGTTAAATCAACGTCTGATAACTCGGGCCTTGCTCGTATCGGAGGACGTCTGGGTTATGATAGCGTTAAAACATCTAAAGCACATCCATATTTAACTGCAAATGTCCTGACTAATATTGGTCGTTCGCCAGATGTAACGGTGAGCTCGGTGAAATTTAATCAAGATTATTCAGACCAATGGTATGAAGTGGGCGGTGGTTTTACCGGTGATATTACCAAAAATGCTTCACTATATGCAGATATGAAATATCAGCATGATTTTGAAGGTAATATGCATGGTTTTGCTGGCAACCTGGGAATTCGGGTTAACTGGTAATAGTTAAAGGGCGGTAAGTTTATGCTTACCGCTTTTTTATTAACGTAAGTAATATGCCTGTAAATCAATACGTTTTGTAATATGCAAATATTAAGTCCCTGATTATACAATAATTGCATGATTTTATTCAGATTTTAAAACCAATCCCTTAAATAGGTATTACCTATACATCTTTTGGCGTTTGACCTGCCTGAACGATTGGATTTTCATAATCCATTATTAATCAATGCATTGAACAAAATAATCCATCTCTGATAACCCGCGCTGCAGGGTCTATGCTTATTAAAAGTAGCCAAAAATGGCGATTAACCCGAATGCCCCTGCTGTTGAGGGGTTGAAGTGATAATCATTATCACTAACATGGTGTTATAGCTTGAAAGCTAATGACTCGAGGTAACCCTATGGAATTGCATTCAGGAACATTTAACCCGGACGATTTCGCATGGCGTGGTTTGACGTTAACGCCGGCAGCTGCGGCGCACATCCGCGAACTGGTGGCAAAACAACCCGGTATGTTGGGCGTGCGTTTAGGTGTGAAACAAACCGGATGCGCGGGATTCGGCTACGTGCTGGACACCGTCCGTGAGCCGGAAAAAGACGATCTGCTGTATGAATCTGATGGCGCCAGACTTTATGTGCCGTTACAGGCGATGCCGTTTATCGACGGGACGGAAGTCGATTTCGTTCGCGAAGGATTAAATCAGTTATTTAAATTTCATAACCCGAAAGCCCAGAACGAATGCGGCTGTGGCGAAAGTTTTGGGGTATAGGCGGTACTATGTCTCGTAATACTGAAGCAACTGATGATGTCAACACCTGGGCTGGCGGGCACCTCAATTATAAAGAGGGCTTCTTCACCCAACTGCAAACCGATGAGCTGGCAAAAGGGATCAATGAAGACGTTGTGCGCGCGATTTCGGCAAAACGTAATGAACCCGACTGGATGCTGGAGTTTCGCCTGAATGCCTTTAACGCATGGCTCACCATGGAAGAGCCGCACTGGCTCAAAGCGCACTACGACAAGCTGAATTATCAGGATTACAGCTATTACTCTGCGCCGTCCTGCGGCAATTGTGATGAAACCTGTGCTTCTGAACCGGGGGCTGTTCAGCAAACAGGGGCGAATGCCTTTTTAAGCAAAGAGGTAGAAGACGCCTTTGCACAGCTAGGGGTACCGGTTCGTGAAGGAAAAGAGGTGGCGGTTGATGCTATTTTCGACTCGGTGTCGGTGGCGACAACCTATCGCGACAAGCTGGCAGAGCAGGGCATTATTTTCTGTTCGTTCGGTGAGGCGATTCATGACCATCCCGAGCTGGTGAAACAGTATCTGGGAACCGTCGTTCCGGGTAATGATAATTTCTTCGCCGCGCTGAATGCCGCAGTGGCATCTGATGGCACCTTTATTTATGTGCCGAAAGGCGTGCGTTGTCCCATGGAACTCTCTACCTACTTCCGGATTAATGCCGAAAAGACCGGGCAGTTTGAACGCACTATTCTGATTGCGGATGAGGGCAGCTACGTCAGTTATATCGAAGGTTGTTCAGCTCCGGTACGCGACAGCTACCAGCTACATGCGGCGGTGGTGGAAGTTATCATCCATAAAGATGCTGAAGTGAAATACTCGACGGTGCAAAACTGGTTCCCCGGTGATGGTAATACCGGCGGCATTTTGAACTTCGTCACCAAGCGCGCGCTGTGCGAAGGCGAAAACAGCAAAATGTCGTGGACGCAGTCGGAAACCGGCTCGGCTATTACCTGGAAATACCCAAGCTGCATTCTGCGTGGCGATAACTCTATCGGTGAATTCTACTCCGTCGCGCTGACCAGCGGTCACCAGCAGGCCGATACCGGCACCAAGATGATCCACATTGGCAAGAACACCAAATCGACCATCATCTCGAAAGGGATCTCCGCCGGTCAGAGTCAGAACAGCTATCGCGGCCTGGTAAAAATCATGCCGACCGCCACCAACGCGCGTAACTATACCCAATGCGACTCCATGTTGATCGGGGCGGACTGCGGGGCGCATACCTTCCCGTATGTCGAGTGTCGAAACAACAGCGCCCAGCTTGAGCACGAAGCCACGACGTCACGCATCGGTGAAGACCAGCTGTTTTACTGTCTGCAACGCGGCATCAGCGAAGAGGATGCCATTTCGATGATCGTCAACGGTTTCTGTAAAGACGTGTTCTCTGAACTGCCGCTGGAATTTGCGGTGGAAGCGCAAAAACTTCTCGCCATAAGTCTTGAACACAGCGTCGGTTAAAATTTAAGGAAAGCACATGTTAAGCATTAAAGATTTACAGGTCAGTGTCGAAGATAAGGCGATTCTGCGTGGGCTCAGCCTTGAGATTCGTCCCGGAGAAGTCCATGCCATTATGGGGCCGAACGGTTCCGGGAAAAGTACGCTGTCCGCCACGCTCGCCGGACGTGAAGACTACGAAGTCACTGGCGGGACGGTTGAATTTAACGGTAAGGATTTACTGGAACTGTCGCCGGAAGACCGGGCCGGTGAAGGGATCTTTATGGCATTTCAGTATCCGGTAGAAATTCCCGGCGTCAGTAATCAGTTTTTCCTGCAAACGGCGCTGAATGCGGTGCGCAGTTATCGTGGGGAGGAGTCGCTGGACAGGTTCGACTTCCAGGATCTGATGGAAGAAAAAATCGCGCTGCTGAAGATGCCGGAAGACTTACTGACGCGTTCGGTAAACGTCGGTTTCTCTGGCGGTGAGAAAAAGCGGAATGACATTTTGCAAATGGCGGTGCTGGAGCCTCAGTTGTGCATTCTCGATGAGTCAGACTCCGGGCTGGATATTGATGCGCTGAAAATCGTCGCCGATGGCGTGAACTCGCTGCGCGACGGGAAACGCTCATTTATTATCGTCACTCACTATCAGCGCATCCTGGACTATATCAAACCCGATTATGTTCACGTTCTCTACCAGGGGCGAATTGTGAAGTCCGGCGATTTCACGCTGGTCAAACAACTGGAGGAGCAAGGATATGGCTGGCTTAGCGAACAGCAGTAACGTGCTGCAACAGTGGCACCATCTGTTTGAGACCCAAGGGGAGACCCGTTCGCACTATGCGCAACAGCATCTGCAACAGCTACTGCGTCTGGGGCTGCCAACGCGTAAGCATGAGGACTGGAAATACACGCCGCTGGAGGGATTAACCAACAGCCGGTTCGTCAGCAATATCTCCGCGCTAACGCCAGCCCAGTTTGAGGCGCTGGCACCAGCGATTGATGCGGTACGATTGGTGTTTGTCGACGGGAAATTTTGTCCAACGCTCAGCGACAGCGTGGAAGGTAGCGGATTTGATATTACCGTTAATGATGAGCGTCAGATGCTGCCTGCGGCTATCCAGCCGGAAGTATTTCTGCATCTGACCGAAAGCCTGTCCCGCAGCGTAACGCACATTTTGGTCAAGCGTAACCACCGGCCAGCGAAACCGTTGCTGCTGCTGCACATTACCCAGGGAGCGACGGGCGATGCGGTGAATACGGCGCACTATCGTCACCATCTGGATCTGGCGGAAGGCGCAGAAGCCACCGTTATTGAGCATTATGTCAGTCTCAGCGAGCTTCGCCATTTTACCGGGGCGCGCTTAACGATGAACGTCGCGGCCAATGCACATTTGCACCACATTAAACTGGCGTTTGAGAATTCGCTCAGCCACCACTTTGCCCATAATGATATTCAGTTGAGTGCAGATGCCTCGGCAGTCAGCCAAAGTTTCTTGCTGGGTGATGCTGTGTTACGCCATAACACCAGTACCCAGCTCAACGGCGAAAATACCACGCTGCGCCTTAACAGCCTGGCGATGCCGGTGAAAAACGAAGTTTGTGACACTCGGACCTGGCTTGCGCACAACAAGGGCTATTGCAACAGCCGCCAGTTGCATAAAACGATTGTCAGCGATAAGGGGCGGGCGGTGTTCAATGGCCTGATCAACGTCGCTCAACACGCCATTAAAACCGACGGTCAGATGACCAATAACAATTTACTGCTCGGAAAACTGGCGGAAGTGGACACCAAGCCTCAGCTCGAAATTTATGCCGACGACGTGAAATGCAGTCACGGGGCGACGGTAGGGCGGATTGACGACGAGCAGATGTTCTATCTGCGTTCGCGCGGGATCGGTCAGCAGGATGCTCAACAGATGATTCTCTATGCGTTTGCCGCTGAGCTGACGGAAGCCCTGCGCGATGAAACGCTTAAACAACTGGTACTGGCGCGGATCGCTCACCGCCTGCCGGGAGGCGTAGCATGACATTTCCCATTGAAAAAGTGCGGGCTGATTTTCCGGTCCTGACGCGTGAAGTGAACGGTTTACCGCTGGCGTATCTGGACAGCGCCGCCAGCGCGCAAAAGCCTAATCAGGTGATCGATGCCGAAGCCGAGTTTTACCGTCACGGCTATGCGGCGGTTCACCGTGGTATCCATACGCTGAGCGCGCAGGCCACGGAAAAAATGGAGAATGTGCGCAAGCTCGCCTCGCTGTTTATTAACGCTCGTTCCGCTGAAGAGCTGGTGTTCGTTCGCGGTACCACGGAAGGCATTAACCTGGTGGCGAACAGTTGGGGCACCAGCAATGTCAGGACTGGCGATAACATCATCATCAGCGAAATGGAGCACCATGCCAACATTGTTCCCTGGCAAATGCTATGCGCCCGCGTGGGCGCAGAACTGCGGGTCATTCCGCTCAATGCCGACGGCACATTGCAACTGGAAGCGTTGCCAGCGCTGTTCGATGAGCGTACGCAACTGCTGGCAATTACCCATGTTTCAAACGTACTGGGCACCGAAAACCCGCTAAGTGAGATGATTGCGCTGGCGCATCAATACGGCGCAAAAGTACTGGTGGATGGCGCACAGGCGGTTATGCATCATCAAGTGGATGTGCAGGCGTTAGATTGCGATTTTTATGTTTTCTCCGGACACAAGCTCTACGGGCCAACCGGTATTGGCGTGCTGTATGCCAGAGAGGCGCTGCTGCAGGAAATGCCGCCATGGGAAGGCGGCGGTTCGATGATTGCGACCGTGAGCCTGAGCCAGGGGACGACGTGGGCCAAGGCGCCGTGGCGTTTTGAAGCCGGTACGCCTAACACAGGAGGAATTATCGGGCTTGGCGCGGCTATTGAGTATGTTTCAGCGCTGGGGCTGACTGAAATTAGCGAATATGAACAGTTCATGATGCGCTATGCGTTGGAACAGCTGGCGGACGTGCCGGATTTGACGCTTTACGGACCGGATAACCGCCTGGGGGTGATTGCCTTTAACCTCGGCAAACATCACGCCTATGACGTCGGGAGTTTTCTCGATAACTATGGGATCGCCGTGCGGACGGGGCATCACTGCGCAATGCCGCTGATGGCCTACTATCACGTTCCCGCCATGTGTCGGGCGTCGATTGCCATGTACAACACCCATGAAGAAGTGGATCGCCTGGTGACAGGTCTCAAGCGTATTCATCACTTACTGGGATAACAGGGAGGCGTTATGGCTGCGCTACCGGATAAAGAAAAATTGTTGCGTAATTTTCTGCGTTGCGCTAATTGGGAAGAGAAATACCTGTACATCATTGAACTGGGTCAGCGTTTGCCGGAATTAAACGCCGACGATCGCTGCCCCGAAAATAGCATTCAGGGATGTCAAAGTCAGGTATGGATTGTTATGCGTCAGAATGCTGAAGGGATTATTGAATTTCAGGGCGACAGCGATGCGGCAATTGTGAAAGGGCTTATCGCCGTGGTCTTCATTCTGTACGACCGCATGACGGCCCAGGATATTGTGAATTTTGATGTGCGTCCGTGGTTTGAAAAAATGGCGCTCGCACAGCATCTCACACCGTCTCGTTCACAGGGGCTGGAGGCAATGATTCGGGCTATCCGCGCCAAAGCCGCAACTCTTAGCTAAACTGATAAAACACGTCAACTTTCAGACCAACTTGAAATCGATCGTGTAAGGCAACGCAGTGACTCGTAAGCCGGATCTGGCGCTCGCCGTCGTCCGGCAGGAACGCCAGGGGGGTGAGTGAGTATGAAACGCGCGTCTGTTATTACCTTAATGCTAATCGGCGCTTACAGCGCTATTCAGGCCGCATGGGCGGTCGATTATCCGTTGCCCCAGGCAAACAGTCGTCTTGTTGGGCAAAATCAAACTTATACCGTGCAGGAAGGGGATAAAAACCTACAGGCGATTGCCCGTAAGTTTGATACCGCCGCAATGTTGATCCTCGAAGCCAATAATACTATTGCCCCTGTTCCCAAACCCGGAACCCTGATTACTATTCCCTCGCAATTACTGCTGCCTGATGCGCCACGCGAAGGCATTATTGTGAATCTGGCGGAGCTACGTCTGTATTACTACCCGCCGGGAGAGAATATCGTTCAGGTATTCCCGATTGGTATCGGTTTGCAGGGGCTGGAAACTCCGGTGATGGAAACCCGGGTAGGGCAGAAAATACCGAATCCTACCTGGACCCCTACAGCAGGCATCCGTAAACGCTCACTGGAACGTGGCATAACATTGCCTCCGGTAGTGCCCGCCGGGCCAAATAACCCGTTAGGACGCTTTGCACTGCGTCTGGCGCATGGAAACGGTGAATACCTGATCCATGGCACCAGCGCGCCGGACAGTGTCGGTCTGCGCGTGAGCTCCGGGTGTATTCGCATGAACGCGCCGGACATCAAGGCATTGTTTGCTCAAGTCCGAACAGGAACGCCGGTCAGGGTGATTAATGAGCCGATCAAATATTCGATTGAGCCGAACGGCATGCGGTATGTCGAGGTGCATCGCCCACTGTCGCCGGAAGAGGAACAAAACGTTCAGACCATGCCGTATGTGCTCCCAGCCGGTTTTACTCAGTTCAAAGACAATAAAGCCGTTGATAACAGCCTGGTGGAACGCGCGTTGTATCGCCGTGCGGGTTATCCGGTCACAGTGACGGCCAGCCAGGCCTCGGTCGTTAACAATGGTGCGGAAGTGAAGTCTGCGCGAAATGGGGTGCCGGGAGAGAATGCAGAGGTGCGCGCTACGCAATAACAGGGAACGAGAAATTCAGGGCAAAAAAAATGGCGCACAACGTGCGCCATTTTTATTACACAGATACTATTACTTGCGGTATTTAGTAGCTGCGTTGTCCAGACGCTGGTTAGCGCGAGCTGCGTCGTCTTTAGCAGCCTGAACGTCGGAACGCATTGCGTTCACGTCGTTGCTCAGCTGGTCAACTTTAGCGTTCAGAGTCTGAACGTCAGAAGACAGCTGATCGATTTTAGCGTTGCTGGAGCAACCTGCCAGCAGAGTAGAACCCAGGATTACCGCGCCCAGTACCAGTTTAGTACGATTCATTATTAATACCCTCTAGATTGAGTTAATCTCCATGTAGCGTTACAAGTATTACACAAAGTTTTTTATGTTGAGAATATTTTTTTGATGGGAATGCACTTATTTTTGATCGTTCGCTCAAAGAAGCATCGAATTGTGCAAAAACGGCTAAAAAACCGAGTGAAAACAGAAAGCTTCCATCGGATTCATCTTAGATAATCACGGATTAGATAGTGAAATCCGATTTGATTTTTTATTAATTGTGGCTATCGATAAAATAAAAAAAGCGCCACGAGGGCGCTTTTATAAGCAAATTAATTCGCGGCGGAATTATTACAGTACGTGAACGGATGCGGTGTTGGTCGTGCCGCTTGGAACCAGCGCGCCAGAAACCATAACCACAACGTCACCTTTCTGCGCCAGACCGCTCTCCAGAGCAACTTCTTTGCCCAGACGGTAGAAATCATCGGTGGAGCTGATTTCTTTAACAACCTGTGCCACAACGCCTTTGCTCAGTACCAGCTGACGCGCGGTAGTTTCGTTAGTCGTCAGCGCCAGGATGGTGGCATCCGGGAAGTATTTACGCACTGCGCGAGCAGATTTACCGCCCTGGGTTGCAACGACGATCAGCGGAGCGTCCAGTTTTTCCGCAGTTTCAACCGCGCCACGGCAAACGGCTTCGGTGATGCGCAGTTTGCGGCTGTCGTTGTTGAAGTCCAGACGGCTGGTCATCACGCGGTCGGTACGTTCGCAAATGGTCGCCATGATGGTCACGGCTTCCAGCGGGTATTTACCTTTCGCGGATTCGCCAGACAGCATGACTGCGTCGGTGCCGTCGAGGATGGCGTTCGCGACGTCGCCGGCTTCAGCGCGGGTCGGACGCGGGTTTTTGATCATGGAGTCCAGCATCTGGGTCGCAGTGATAACGACTTTGCGCGCGCGGATACATTTCTCGATGATCATCTTCTGCGCGAAGATAACTTCTTCAACCGGGATCTCAACGCCCATGTCGCCACGAGCAACCATGATACCGTCAGACGCTTCGAGGATTTCGTCGAAGTTGTTCAGGCCTTCCTGGTTTTCGATTTTGGAGATGATCTGGATGTTTTCGCCGCCGTGCGCCTTCAGGTGCTCGCGGATTTCAACCACGTCAGAACGTTTACGGATAAAGGATGCCGCAACGAAGTCAACGCCCTGTTCGCAACCGAAGATCAGGTCCTGTTTGTCTTTCTCAGCCAGTGCTGGCAGCGCGATAGAAACGCCTGGCAGGTTAACGCCTTTGTTTTCGCCCAGGTCGCCGTTGTTCAGCACTTTACAGATAACTTTGTTACCTTCGATCGCGGTAACTTCCATGCCGATCAGGCCATCGTCAACCAGTACGGTGTTGCCGACAGACAGATCTTTAGTGAAGCCTTCGTAAGTCACAGCAACGATTTCGCTGTTGCCGACAACAGATTTGTCGGTGGTGAAGGTGAAGGTCTGGCCTGCTTTCAGAGAAACGTCGTTACCGCCTTCCAGCTTAATGGTACGGATTTCCGGACCTTTGGTATCCAGCAGGATAGCGGCTTTCTTACCGGTTTTGCTCATCACGTTGCGCAAATTTTTGATGCGCTGACCGTGTTCTGCGTAATCGCCATGAGAGAAGTTCAGACGCATGACGTTCATGCCCGCGTCCAGCATTTTGGTTAACATCTCTTCGGATTCGGTTTTCGGACCGATGGTGCAAACAATTTTCGTCTTTTTCATGACAGTCTTAGTCTTTAAGTTGAGAAGGATTGGGAAATCTGGCTCCCATCGCGCACGGATGGGAAGCTAAACCTGAGTTACGAAAGTGGTGATGTCTCGCTCTAAGGATAGGTGACATCGAAAGAGCGTGCAGAGGAATGTGTGCTTGCGTTTCAGCCCAACGGGAAGGTGAGTTTTGTAGTCGTTGAGTTTTACAGGTCAATGTGCTGAAACCATTCAAGAGACAATTGGCGCGCATTATACGCTGAATTTTATCTAAAAGGAAAATGGAAACGCTGTTTCAAAACAGTTCTGTGCGGTTTTACAAAAAATATTCATTAATTTGTTCATCGGTATGGATAAAGGCGTTGGGCTCAGCGACAGTTTGTTGCGCAACAACCCGCCCTGGCTATCCAAATAAACAGATTTACGCGGGGGTTTTCAATGTACAGATCATATTCCTAAAAATTATATCAAATTCGTTTTAATTCATTCTAAAAGCCAATTTCACTCATTACACTCGTTTGGACATCCATACTGCTAAACAGCTAAAAGCGCTAGCAGGATTACAAAAAGCAGCAGCGGATACCCAAACGACATGATTGTCCTGAAAAATATTTCAAAAGTGTTTACGCCAGGCAGGCTATCCATTACCGCTGTCGATAACGTCAACCTGACGGTTGAGCAGGGACAGATTTACGGAATTATTGGTTACAGCGGGGCGGGTAAGAGCACCTTAATTCGCTTGCTTAATGGTCTGGAAAAACCGACCTCCGGCAGCGTGACGATTAACGGCCACGATATCTCTGCCGCCCGCGGAGAATCTCTGCGTCAGGCGCGACTGAAAATCAGCATGGTGTTCCAGCACTTCAACTTACTGTGGTCGCGCACGGTTAGCGAAAATATTGCTTTCTCTATGCAAATCGCGGGTGCGCCAAAGGCGTCCATCAAAGCGCGGGTTGCCGAACTGATTACGCTGGTTGGGTTGAGTGGTCGCGAGAATGCTTATCCGTCTCAGCTCAGCGGCGGGCAAAAACAGCGGGTGGGAATTGCCCGCGCGCTGGCGAACAATCCTGACGTACTGCTATGCGACGAAGCCACCTCGGCGTTAGATCCGCAAACTACCGATCAGATCCTTGATTTACTGCTCGATATTAACCGTCGCTTCAAATTAACCATTGTGTTGATCACCCATGAAATGCACGTGGTGCGCAAAATCTGCGACCGCGTGGCGGTGATGGAAAACGGTAAAGTCGTTGAAGAAGGCGATGTGCTCAGCGTCTTTACCCATCCGCAGCAGCCGATCACCCGACAATTCGTGCGTCAGGTGAGCCAGTACGCCGAAGAAGATGAGTTCAACCCACAGTTGGCACGCGAACTGGGCGGCGTGGTGATCAAGCTAACGTTTACCGGTCAACGCACCCACCGTCCCGTCGTTGGAGAATTGACCCTGCGCTACGGCCTGCCGTTTAACATTTTGCACGGCAAGATGACGCAAACCGCGCACGGAGTGTTTGGTCAGCTATGGGTGCACGTTGTGGCGACCGAGGAGCAACTGAGCAATATTCTGGCCGACCTGCACGATAGCGACATTGAAGGTGAGGTGATTCAACATGGCTGAAGGACTGTTCCCCCATCTGAAATGGGATCAATTATTAGCAGCAACCCAGGAAACGCTCTATATGACCGCCCTTTCTGGCGTGGCGACCTTTGTCCTTGGGATCGCCCTTGGCCTGGCGCTGTTTCTGACGGCGCGTGGCGGACTGTTCCACAATCGCGCCGTGTATAGCGCGATTTCGCTGGTGGTGAATATCTTCCGTTCGATCCCTTTCATCATTTTGATCGTGCTGCTGATCCCATTTACCAAAGCGATGGTTGGCACCATTCTCGGCGCCAATGCCGCGCTGCCTGCGTTAATTGTGGGAGCCGCGCCGTTTTACGCGCGTCTGGTCGAAATTGCCCTGCGTGAAGTGGATAAAGGCGTTATTGAAGCGACGCGTTCGATGGGCGCGCGTCTGAGTACGCTTATTTTTCGGGTTTTACTGCCGGAATCTTCTCCCGCTCTGGTGTCCGGGATTACCGTGACGCTGATTGCGCTGGTCAGCTACAGCGCGATGGCGGGAGTCATTGGTGCCGGGGGTTTAGGGAATCTGGCCTATCTGGAAGGATTCCAGCGCAACCACAGCGACGTCACGCTGGTGGCGACGGTGACGATTCTGCTCATCGTCTTCATCATCCAGCTTTGCGGCGATGTGATCACCTCTCTGTTAGATAAACGCTAATAAAATACGGAAACCATTATCATGAAAAAATCACTGACATTACTCGCCGCAGCAACCTTAAGCGCCCTGAGCTTCGCCTCCTGGGCTGATACGCTGACCGTTGGCGCATCAAACGTACCGCACGCGGAGATCCTTGAGCAGGCCAAACCGATTCTGGCAAAGCAGGGGATCGACCTGGAAATTAAGCCGTTCCAGGATTACATCCTGCCGAATACCGCGCTGGCTGGCCGTGAAATTGACGCTAACTACTTCCAACATATTCCGTATCTGAACAGCGTGATTAAAGATCATGCTGGCGATAAAACCTATGACTTCGTCAGCGCCGGAGCGATTCACATTGAGCCGATCGGCATCTATTCGAAGAAGGTGAAATCGCTTAAAGATCTGCCGGAAGGCGGCAAGGTCATCATGCGCGATGCGGTATCTGAGGAAGGCCGTATCCTGTCGATTTTCGAAAAAGAGGGTGTGATCAAGCTGAAACCGGGGGTGGACAAAGTCACCGCGCGCATTAGCGACATCGTGGAAAACCCGAAAAAACTGAAGTTCCTGCCTAACGTGGAAGCGGCGCTGTTACCGCAGATGTACAACAACGACGAAGGCGATGCGGTGGTGATTAACGCGAACTACGCTATCGACGCGGGGCTGGATCCGGTGAAAGATCCGATTGCCGTCGAAAGCGGTGAAAACAACCCGTATGCCAACATCATTACCGTACATCGCGGCGATGAGAAGAAAAAGGATATTGTGGCGCTGGTAGACGTGCTGCATTCAAAAGAGATTCAG